>CAZEGY010000005.1:3523-25865 GCA_964511815.1 uncultured Rhodovulum sp. | reverse complement strand
GTGGAAGCTGCCGGTGATCTTCGTGATCGAGAACAACCAGTACGCGATGGGCACGAGCCTGAAGCGCGGCTCCTCGACCCCGGCGCTCTACACCCGCGGCGCCGCCTTCGGCATCCCCGGCGAGGCGGTCGACGGCATGGACGTGCTCGCGGTCCGCGCCGCCGGCACCAAGGCCGTCGAGCACTGCCGGTCCGGCGAGGGCCCCTACATCCTCGAGATGAACACCTACCGCTACCGCGGCCACTCGATGTCCGACCCGGCCAAATACCGGACGCGGGAGGAGGTGCAGAAGATGCGTGAGGAGCGCGACCCGATCGACCACGCCCGCGACCTCCTCGTGACCGGCAACCACGCCACCGACGACGAGCTGAAGGCGATCGACCGCGACATCAAGGCGGTGGTGAACGAGGCCGCCCGGTACGCCCAGGAAAGCCCCGAGCCCGATCCCGCGGAGCTCTGGACCGACGTCTACGTCTGAGAGGGGGAAGATATGGCGACCCGAATCCTCATGCCCGCCCTGTCTCCGACGATGGAGGAAGGCACGCTGGCGAAGTGGCTCGTGAAGGAGGGCGACAACGTCACCTCCGGCCAGATCATCGCCGAGATCGAGACCGACAAGGCCACGATGGAGTTCGAGGCCGTCGACGAGGGCACGGTCGGGAAGATCCTGATCGGCGAAGGCACCGAGGGCGTGAAGGTCAACACCCCGATCGCCGTCCTCCTCGAGGAGGGCGAGGACGCCTCAGCCGCCGACGAGGCCGAAGGCGCGGCCGAGACCGTCGCCGAGCCCGAGGCGGCGCCCGCCGTCGCCATGCCGTCGCAACCCGCCCGGGCCCGCGCCGAGCCCGCACCCGAGCCGGAAGTTCCCGAAGGCACCGCCTTCAAGACCCAGACCGTCCGCGAGGCCCTCCGCGACGCGATGTCCGAGGAGATGCGTCGCGATGACGACGTCTTCCTGATGGGCGAGGAGGTCGCCGAGTACCAGGGCGCCTACAAGATCAGCCAGGGCCTCCTCGACGAGTTCGGCGCCCGCCGCGTCATCGACACCCCGATCACCGAGCACGGCTTCACCGGCCTCGCCGTCGGCGCCGCCTTCGCCGGCCTCAAGCCCATCGTCGAGTTCATGACCTTCAACTTCGCCCTCCAAGCGATCGACCAGATCATCAACTCCGCCGCCAAGACCCTCTACATGTCCGGCGGCCAGATGGGCACGCCCATCGTCTTCCGCGGCCCGAACGGCGCGGCGGCCCGCGTCGCGGCCCAGCACAGCCACGACTTCGCGTCGCTCTACGCCCAGGTCCCGGGCCTCAAGGTCGTCCAGCCCTACACCGCCGCCGACGCCAAGGGGCTCCTCAAGTCGGCGATCCGCGACCCGAACCCGGTCGTCTTCCTCGAGAACGAGATCCTCTACGGCCGCAGCTTCGAGGTTCCCGACCTCGAGGACTTCACCGTCCCGATCGGCAAGGCGCGGATCGCCCGCCCCGGCACCGACGTCACCATCGTCAGCTTCGGCATCGGCATGAGCTACGCGCTCCAGGCCGCGGCGGAGCTCGACAAGGAGGGCGTCTCCGCCGAGATCATCGACCTCCGCTCGCTCCGTCCGCTCGACACCGAGACCGTGATCGCCTCGGTCCGCAAGACCAACCGCTGCGTGACCGTCGAGGAGGGCTTCCCCGTCGGCTCGATCGGCAACCACGTCTCGGCGGTGCTCATGGAGAAGGCCTTCGACTACCTCGACGCGCCGGTCCTGAACTGCACCGGCAAGGACGTCCCCATGCCCTACGCGGCCAACCTCGAGAAGCTCGCCCTCGTCACCACCGCCGAGGTCATCGCCGCCGTGAAGGCCGTCACCTACCGCTGAGGGAAGCGCCATCATGCCGATCAACATCCTGATGCCCGCCCTCTCCCCGACGATGGAGGAGGGCACGCTCGCGAAGTGGCTCGTGAAGGAGGGCGACAAGGTCGCCTCGGGCGACGTCATCGCAGAAATCGAGACCGACAAGGCGACGATGGAGTTCGAGGCCGTCGACGACGGCACCGTCGGCAGGATCGTCGTCCCCGAGGGCACCGAGGGCGTCAAGGTCAACGACCTGATCGCCGTCCTGCTCGAGGAGGGCGAAAGCGCCGATGCCGTCGACGCCGCGGCACCGGCCCCCGCGCCCGCCGCCCCCGCGTCGGCGGAGCCCGCAGCCGCCGCCACCCCGGGCACGCCCGAGCCGGCCCCGGCCCCGGCCTCGGCACCACCCGCCGACCGCGGCGACCGCGTCTTCGCCTCACCGCTCGCACGCCGGATCGCCGCCGAGAAGGGCCTCGACCTCCGCGCCGTCAAGGGCACCGGCCCCAACGGCCGCATCGTCAAGGCCGACGTCGAGGCCGCGAAGCCCGGCGCCGCCCCGCAGCCCGCCAGGGCCGGCGAAGCCGCCGCTCCGGCACCGAAGGCGGCGCCCGCCGCTCCCGACGCCGAGGCCGTCAAGAAGCTCTACGCCGACCGCGAGTTCGAGGAAGTGAAGCTCGACGGGATGCGGAAGACGATCGCCGCCCGCCTCAGCGAGGCCAAGCAGACGATCCCGCACTTCTACCTCCGCCGCGACGTTCGCCTCGACGCGCTCCTCGCCTTCCGCTCCCAGCTCAACCGGGAGCTCGACGCCCGCGGCGTGAAGCTCTCGGTGAACGACTTCGTCATCAAGGCCTGCGCCCTCGCGCTCCAGCAGGTGCCGGACTGCAACGCCGTCTGGGCCGGCGACCGCGTCCTGAAGCTGAAGGCCTCCGACGTCGCCGTCGCCGTGGCGATCGAGGGCGGGCTCTTCACCCCGGTCATCCGCGACGCCGACCGCAAGAGCCTCTCGGCCCTCTCCGCCGAGATGAAGGATCTCGCCGCCCGCGCCCGCGACCGCAAGCTCGCCCCCCACGAGTACCAGGGCGGCAGCTTCGCGATCTCGAACCTCGGGATGATGGGGGTCGAGAACTTCGACGCCGTCATCAACCCGCCCCACGCCTCGATCCTCGCGGTCGGTGCCGGGGTCAAGCGCCCGGTCGTCGGCGCGGGGGACGAGATCGAGGTCGCGACGATGATGTCCCTCACCCTCAGCGTCGATCACCGCGTCATCGACGGCGCCCTCGGCGCCGAATTCCTCGCCGCCGTGAAGCAGAACGTCGAGCACCCGATCGCGATGCTCGCCTGACATTCGCAATGGTGGCTGCAACGGCGACCGCGACCGGCGGCCGGATCCGTCCGCAAATCCGGCCGGGCCGCGCGGCCGCGGAAAACGGCACGCCCCGGCGCGCCGCCCCGCCTCACTCGAAGAGGTCGGCGCTCCGGATCAGCTGATCCATGCTCTTCGACGGCTCGGCGCACCCCGCCTCCCCGACGATTCGCGCCGGTACGCCGGCGACGGTCTTGCACGGCGGCACCTCCTCGAGCACCACCGACCCCGCCGCAATCCGGCTGCAATGCCCGACCCGGATGTTGCCGAGCACCGCCGCCCCCGCGCCGATCAGCACCCCGTCCCCGATCTTCGGATGCCGGTCCCCGTCCTCCTTCCCGGTCCCGCCGAGGGTGACCGAGTGCAGCATCGAGACGTTGTTCCCGACCACCGCCGTCTCGCCGATGACGATCGAGTGGGCGTGGTCGATCATCACCCCGTGCCCGACCCGCGCCGCGGGATGGATGTCGACGCCGAAGACCTCCGAGGTCCGCATCTGGATGAAGTAGGCCATGTCCCTGCGCCGCTCTTCCCAGAGCCAGTTGCCGATCCGGTAGCACTGAAGCGCCTGGAATCCCTTGAAGAACAGCAGCGGCTGCAGGTAGCGGTGGCACGCCGGATCGCGGTCGAACACCGCGAGGATGTCCGCCCGCGTCGCGACCCCGAGGCGCGGGTCCCAGCTGTAGGCCTCATCGACGATCTCGCGGAGAATCAGGTCGCTCATCTCGGGCGACGCGAGCTTCTGCGCGATGCGGAAGCTCAGTGCCCGTTCGAGGCTGCTGTGGTGGAGGATGCCGGCGTGAACGAGGCTCGCCATCAGCGGCTCGTCGCTCACCACCTGCTCCGCCTCGGCGCGGATCGTCGACCACACCGGATCGACGCTGGCTATGCTCGCATGCGTCCGCGCCATCGATTTCTCCTCCACCAACTCACCGCTGGCGGGAAACTTGTCCGCGGACGCCGGAAAATCAAGTCCAACGTTCCTAGACCGCCCGCGGCGGCTCCAGGGTCAGGACATGGATCGCGAGCCGGACCGTCCCCGACGCGAACGTCCCGCCCTCCGCCGAGACGAGGAGCGGCGTCGGCGCGTAGTAGCTGACCGGCGTCCCGCTCAGCCCCAGCAGGTACGACCCGACCCCGGTCCCGAGCCCCGACCCGTAGCGGTCCGCCGCCCCGGCGACACCGAGCCGCCAGCCCGTCACCCCGGTCCCCGACACCGCCACGACGACCCGCCCGGTCACCCCGATCACCTGGGAATGGCTCGGGATCGTCCCCGCCGTCAGGTTCGTCGCCCCTGCGGCGATCGGGTGATCGAACTCGATCACCCGCAGCGCCGTCGCCGCCCCGTGCGGCGACGTCACCACCGCGTCCGCGACCCAGCCCGAGCCGTCGTAGGCGAGCACCCCGTACCGGCTCTCGTCCCACGCCCGCCACCCGGCGCGCGGCGCGAGGAACGCCCAGCCGCCGTTAGAGCGGACGGCGATGCGCCCCGCCATCCCCGCCCAGTCCCCCGTGGCGCCCTCCGGCACCAGGTAGCCGGCCCCCTCCGCCGCCGTCTCCGGCGGCGTGGCGAGCACCGACGAGACGACGCGCAGCTGCGCCACGGCATCGAGCCGCGCCAGCGCCTCGTTCACCGTGACGTGCTTCTGCGCCTGCGCCGGCAGGACGAGCGGCAGCCCGAGCTGTGCGGTCTTAGACATCGAACGCGATCCTTTCGAACGGCCCCGGCCCGAACCGGGCCGAGACTTGGGCAACCTCGAGTGTCATCGGCCCCGGCCCGCCGTCGCCGGCCTGCTCCGCCGGGCTGTAGGCGAAGCGCGGCACGCCGAGCTCCGCCTCGCGCACCACCGTCCCGCCCCGCCGCAGCCGGACGAGATAGCGCTCGCTCTCCTCGCCGAGCGGCACGTCGAGCCCGAGCCAGCCGTCGCCGTCGATGCGCGTCCGCCGCACCCAGGTTGCCACCAGCGTCCCGTCGGAGCCCCGCCGCAGCGCCAGATGCCCCGGCCGGTACGGCCGCAGCCCCACCCCCGCGAACGTCTCGACCCGATGCACGTAGCTCGGGTCGTCGTAGGCCCGCGTCGCCGGCCCGATCCTGAAGTGCCGCGCCAACCCCCGCGCCGAGGCGGCGAGCGCCACCTGCTGCACCGCGCCGTCGATCACCACGATCTCCGTCCCGGCGGGCCAGACCTCGGGCATGACCGCGTCCGTCCCCGCCTGCCCGCGCAGGAGCGTTCCGAGCCGGTACTGCCCGGCCCCGACGAGCTCCGCGGTCACGAACTGGAAGACCTCCCGGTCGCCGCCGTCCGCCCCCCCGAGCGCCGCGACGTTGGCGCCGTTCAGCACCTCCTCCGCGCTCCGGCTCTGCAAACTCCCCGACACCCGCACGAGCACCGAGCTCCGCATCCACCGCCCCGGGGCCGCGGCCGCCAGCGGCTCGAGCAGCGTCCCCATCGTCGCCTTCCGCCGCAGCTCGCGCTCGAAGGTGTACCCGAAGTCGCTGCCCGAGGCGTAGACCGCCACCGGCCCGCTCCACGGGCTCGCGCTCACCGCGACGTGCGGCGCGCCGGGGTCCTCGGACCCGGTCAAGAGCGGCAGGTCGAGGAACGCCACCGCCACCGGCCCCGGCGCGTCGATCCGCGCCCCGCCCGACCGCCGCTCGTCGCGCGCCACCGACTCGTAGAGGCCCGGCTCGGCGCGCACCGCCGTCACCGCCCGATGCCCGGCCTCCTCGATGCGGTCGACCCGGTACACGTCCCCGCCGTCGAGTTCGACGAGGTCGCCCGGCGTCACCGCGAGCCAGGACGGCGGCAGCGCGCACGCGAGCCCGTCCCGCGCGATCCGCCCCTCGGCCAGCGCCCGCTCCGCGATCCGCCCGGCCTCGCCCTCCGACAGCACCAGTCCGAACGCCATCTGTTCCGTGCCCGGCTCCGCCGCGTCCGGCGCCACCGCGTCGACCGCCCCGGAGGCGTAGTCCGAGTCCGCCCGCACGAACCCCACCGTCACCCGCTCGGCGGTCTCTGCCGCCGGCTGCCGCGTCAGCGACACCACCGGCCGCCCCGCGACCGCCACGCAGTCGTCGCGCCGCACCGCCCGCACCACCGACCCGCCGCGGTTGGCGAAGACGAGCTCCCCGCCGATCGCGACGCTGTCGAAGGCGTAGGCGAGCATCAGCGGCTGCAACGTCTGCCGCCCGCTCTCGACCGCCTCGACCGCGTACCCGGTCACCGCCCCGTGCAGCCGCTCCACGTCGACCGCCTCGAGCCCGCACCGCGCGGCCACGTCGACGACCACGTCGCCGAGCGCCGCGATCGTCGCCCGCCCGTTCAGCCAGTGTCCGCGCGCGTGGTTGTCGCCGTCCGACCAGACCTCGCCGCGATCGGGAAAATCCGGCCACGGCCGCGCGTCCCAGGCCCAGACATGCGCCCGCGACAGATCGACCATCCGCCCGCCATAGACCTCCGACACCGGGTTGTTCGCCGGGTCCGACCAGTGCGCGAAGCTCGCCTGCAGGTAGCGGTACTGGATGAAGTCGTCCCGCGCCCCGCTGGAGAAGTACGGAAAGAAGCTCTCCGACGACTTCGGATCGTGAAAGACGTTCGGCTGGTTCGTCCCCTTGTCGACCGCGCCGCAGCCGAGCTCGGTGAACCAGATCGGCTTCGACCGCGGCTGCCACGCCGTCGGCGCCGGCCCCTTCACCCCGCCGATCCGGTCGACGTGCGGCTGCGACCACCAGCTCACCAGGTCCTTGTAGCGAAAGACCCAGTGCTCGCCGTAGGCGCCATCGACGATCGGCGTCCGCACCTGCGCCGCCCGGTCGGCCGCGTCGGCATAGTACCAGTCGAACCCCTCGCCCCCGGCGACGTTCCCCCGCAGGTAGCCGAGATCGTAGATCGACCCCGCCGCCGCGTCCGCGTGCCCCGTCCCGTCGCGCCAGTCCGACAGCGGCATGTAGTTGTCGATCCCGACGAAATCGATCGCCGGCGAGGCCCACAGCGGATCGAGGTGGAAGATCGCGTCCCCCGAGCCGTCGCCCGGCTGATGCCCGAAGTACTCCGACCAGTCCGCCGCGTACCCGATCTTCGCCCCCGGCAGGATCGCCCGCACCTCCTCGGCGAGCGCTGCGAGCGCCCGCACCGCCGGATAGCTCGCCGCGCCGTCCCGGACGTGGGTCAGCCCACGCATCTCCGACCCGACGCAGAACGCCTCGACCCCGCCCGCCAGCGCACAGAGGTGCGCATAGTGCAGCACGAACCGCCGATACGACCACTCCGCCGGCCCGCCGTAGGCCACCGTCCCGCCAGCCGCCGCGAAGTCGCCGGCGCCCGCCTCTCCGAAGAACGCCGCGACCTCGTCCGCCGCCGCCGCCGTGCGGTCGCTCGACCCGGGCCGCCCCGGCGCCGCGGCGAGCGTGATCCGCCCGCGCCACGGCACCGCCGGCTGCGCCGCGGCACCCGTCCACGGATCGGAAAGCGCGTTCCCCGCCTGGATGTCCATCAGCACGAACGGATAGAACATCACCGCCTTGCCGCTCGCGCGCAGGCGCCCGATCGCCTGCACCACCGACGCGTCGGCGGGCGTCCCCCCGAAGATCGGCCGACCCTCGGCCCGGCTCACCACCGGCGCCCCGGCCCGCCCCTGTCCCGACACCACCCACGGCATCGTGTCGCCGTCCTCGACCGTCTGCTCCACCGCTGGCCGGATACGGCAGCGGTCGCACCGCAGGTCGTCCCCGAACCAGGTCACCACCAGCGACACCGACTCGACGCCCGGAAGCTCCGCGGTCATCTGGTCGAGAGACGCGACCAGATCCGGCACGCCCCGGTCGTTGTGAACGTTGGCGATCGCGCTCTCGCCCCGGCCCCGGACGAACCGCACCGGCTCGGTCGCGAGCGAATACTCCCCCGTCCCCGGAACCAGCGCCACCCCGCGCACGTCGAGCGCCGGCGGCCGCGGTCGGCCCTCCCGTGCCGCGACCTTGCGGAAGACCTCGAAGTTGAACTGCGGAATGCGGTTGCCGTACGGCGTCAGGTCGAGATTCTCGAAGACGACGTAGGCGGTTCCCCGGAAGGCCGGCGCGTCGCCCTCGATCGCCGCGATCAGCGGATCGGGAAGTTGCCCCTCCGTCCCCTCGTGCAGCCGCAAGGTCAGGCCCGACTGGTCGACCGCCTGCCCGTCCGCCCAGATCCGCCCGATCCGCGCCACCTCGCCCTCGCAGAGCGCGAGCGCGAGGCTGACCGAATAGCTGTACTCCCGGACCGTCGTGCCACCGCCCTTGCCGCCGACGTTCTCCGAGCGCACCGCCTCGAGGAACCGGCTCGACCAGATGATCTGCCCCGCCACCCGGCAGCGCCCGTAGACCCGCGCGAGCGCCGAGCCCTCGCTCGACGCCATCACCCGGAACCGCTCGACCTTGCCGGTCTCGACCGGCGCCGAGCCCGCCCCGAGAAGCCGCTGGTCGATCGCCGACCCGAGCAGCGCCCCCGCGGCCTTGCCGAGCACCGCGGTGCCGAGGCCCGCCACCGAGCCGCCGAGCGCCCCGCCGAGCGCCGTCCCGGCCGCGGAAAGCAGAAGCGTCGCCATCAGCTCCTCCCTGGAAAGCGATAGACCCCGGCAACCCGCCGCGCCCACGCCGGCGTCAGCGGCGACTCGACGACCCCGTGCCCCGAATAGGCGTGGATCAGCGTCGCATCGCCCTCTGGCGAGCGCGCGAGAATGCCGACGTGCTTCGCCACGCCGCCCTCGCGCATCCGCAGCACGACCACGTCCCCCGGCGCCGCCGCCCTGGCCGCGACCGGCAGCAGATGCCGCGCCGCCGCCGCGAGCAGATCCTCGCTCCGCCCGGCCTCCGACCAGTCCGCCGTGTACGCCGGCACCGCTTCCGGCTCCGGCCCGAGCGTCTCCCGCCAGATCCCGCGCAGCAGCCCGAGGCAATCGGTCCCCGCCCCGCGACAGCTCGACTGGTGCCGGTACGGCGTCCCGATCCACGCCCGCGCCCGCGCGACGACCGCCGCCCCGGCGACGCCCTCAGGAGAGGAGGCTCGATCCGTCATGGTTCCCTCCTTCCTTGGGATAGGCCGCCACCCAGTCGTCGCCCGGGATCAACGGAAAACCGCGAAAATTGAGCAGGTTGCCGAACTTCTTCCGGCACGTCTCCGCCCGCTTGTCGCACCCCGCGACGACGCGGAAGACGTCGCCCGCCGCCACCGGCCGCCCCGGCGCCTGCCAGAGCGCGAGCCGCCGCCCCCCGGCCCCGCCCTTCAGGTCGGCCTTCACCGCCGCGCTCTGCCCGGCGTTCGCCCCCGACAGCCAGGTCACCGTTCCCCGCGTGAACCACCCGTCCGCGAAGCCGCCGAGGCCGCTCGCGACGAGCGTCGCGCCACCGCTCCCGGCTCCAACCGCCCCCTCGCCCGAGAACCCCGGCTGCCCGACGTCGAACCGGCACTTCCCATCCCCGAGCGTCCGGTCGCAGGTCCGCAGGATCGACCGCCCGACCGGCGCGTTCAGCGCCTCGGCGAGCCCGCGGAGCTCGACCTCGAACGCCCCGTCCGACCGCGTGATCTCGCCGAAGCTCCCCGCGAACAGGAGCACCCGCAACTCCGGCCGCTCCCAGTCCACGAGCCAGTGCCGGATCTCGGCCCGGTCGTAGCGCCCCGCCCGCACGTCCTCCTCGGTCACCCCCGCGTCCGACAGCGCGCCCACCGCCTGGGCATTGTCGACGCTGAGCCCCGTCGCCGATTGCAACGCGCTCGCGTCCATTCCCGTGCTCGCCCGGAACACCACCCCGTCGAACCCGAGATCCCGGTCATGGTCGGTGAACCCGAACGCCATCCCGTCGCGCCGCGTGACCAGCCAGCACCGACACAGCCGCGTCGCCCCGCCATCGAGCCGCGCCTGCAGCTCCGCATCGATCGCGCGCATCAGATCCGCACCTCGACCACCGGGATCGACGGGATCTCCCCCGCCGCGAACCCCGCGAGGCTCGTCACGATCCGGTCGGTGTCGAACCGGACCGGCACGTCGAACTCGAACCCCGCCGTCACCACCGCCCCCGCTGCCGGCGCCACCGCCAGCTCGACCCGCCCGAGCGCCGCATCGACGTCGAAACCGACGCCCGCCGCCAGCGCCACGCCACCGACGGCGACCGTCACCGTCGCCGCCACCGGCTTGGCGATCCCGCGGAAATACGTCTGTCCCCCGGACGCATAGGCCTTGCGCAGCGCGAACCCCGTCGTCCCGCCGTCCCCGGTCCCGAGCGCCTGGTCGCCCGGCGCCGGCTGCGCCGACGGACGGCACGACTTGAAGTCCGTCCAGTCCTTCCACCGAAACCCGTGGAGCTGCCCGTGCCGCGCCTCGAAGAAGGCGATCACCTCCGCCAGATCGTCGAGCGACCGCACCCCGAGCCCCGCGTCGTAGCGCCGCCGCGACTGCGCCCACGGGCTGTTCCGCTCCTCGAAGCCGTTGCTCAGCGTGACGATCTCCGTCCGCCGCTCCGGCCCGCCGCTCGACCCCGCCGAGAGCGCCGCCGGAAACCTCACCTCGTGAAAGCTCATGGACCCGCTCCTCAGAGATTGCGCCGGCCGCGCTGGATGGCGCGGCTCATCTCCGCCGCCACCTGGCTCTGCGACCGCCGGAAGCCCTCGGCGTCCGGGGTCGTGATGTTCATCGTCACCGAGACCGCGCCGCCGCCCATCCCCGCGCCCCGCACCCCGAGCCGGCCGTCGGCGCCGCGCGCCAGCGGCATGATCGCCTCCGGCCCGGCCTCGCCCATCAGCCCGACCCCGCCCCGCATCGGAAACTGCGTCGGCCCGTCGACGACCCCGCCGCGCGCGAACGCCGCGACCCGCCCCGCGCCGAACGCCGCGCCCTTCGCGAACGGCAGCATCCCCGAGAGCAGCGCCTGCACCCCGCCGCCGAGGGCGCCCTGCACCGGCGCCATCGCCTGGTTCAGCACCGCCCCGGAAATGCTGCGGCCGATCCCCGACAGCGCCTCGCCGACGTTCCTGCCGTCGAGGAGCACGCCCTCGAACGCCCGCCGGATCGACGAGGTCACCGACCGCGACATCCCCGTCGCCTCCGCCCCGGCCGACTTCATGCTCCCCTGCACCCCGTCGAGCTCGCGCCGGAACGCCCCGGCCACGCCCTCGAGCCCGGCGAGCGTGCCCTCGAGCCCGGCGAACTGCGCCTCGAGCCGCGCCAGGTCGTCTTCGTAGTCCGCCATGCGTCACGTCCTCTCCGTCAAGCCGGGCGTCCGGTCCGGGAACCGCTCCAACAGCGCCTCGAGCCCCTTCCGCGTCAGCGCCGCCCGCGCCGGCCCGACCCCCGCGATCAGCAGGAGCTCCCCCGGCGTCAGCGCCCAGAACGCCTCCGGCGCCAGCCGGAGCTCGACCAGCCCGAGCCGCATCAGCCCGGCCCAGTCGATCCGCGTCATGGCGCGTCGTCCTCGCCCGGATCCGTGCCCGGATCCGTGCCCGGAACCGTGAAGGTCAGCTTCAGGAGCCGCGCCGCCGCCTCGGCCGCGGCGAGCGGCCCGCCGTCGATCCGGTGCCGCACGAACTCCGCCTCGCTCACCCGCCAGCCGCCGCCGTTCAGCCCGGCCACGACGAGCGCGATCAGGTCGCGCACCCGGAAGCTCCCGGTCTCGAACCGCCCGATCAGCTCGATCAGCGACTCGGCCTTCAGCCGCGCTTCGAGCTCCGCCAGCGCGGCGAGCGTCAGCCGCAGCGTCCGCGGCTCGCCGTCGACGACGAGCTCGACCTCGCCTCGCCAGGGATTGGCCATCAGAGCGCCGTGAAGGCCAGCGCGCCCGCCGACGACAGGCTGATCTCGTAGGTCGCCTCCCCGTCGTGCTGGCCCGCATACTCGATCGCGGTGATCTGGAACGGCCCCTCGACGATGCCGAAGTCCGGGACGATCACCTGAAACACGGGGATCTCGCCCGCGAAGAAGATCGCCCGCGCCCGCTCGTCCGTCGCCGCGTCCCGGAAGACCCCCGACCCCGACACCGCCGCGCTGCGCACCCCCGCACCGCCGAGCAGCTCCCGCCACCGTCCCGCGCTGCCGAGGTTGGTCACGTCCACCGTCTCGGCGTTGAAGCTGATCCGCGTCGCCCGCAGCCCCGCCACCGTCTCGAAGCCGCCCGAGCCCATGTCGAGCTTGAGCAGCAGGTCCTTGCCTTTCTGGGCCGCCATGTCCTTCTTCCTCTCGACAAGAGCGATTTCCGATCGGGCGAAGCCGCCCGATGCTCGAGAAATCGCGGCAACCGATGATCCCGGAGCGTGCTCCGGAGGTTCAGTCCTGATCCACGACCGCGCGGAACCGGAGCACGACCCGCCGCTTCACCGGCGCCCGCCCGCGCTCCGCGCTCGCCCGCAGGAAGCGCAGCGCCACCAGCCGTCCGGCGTCGAGCGCGAGCGGCGCGTCGACGAGCGCCGCGCACACCGCCTCGGCGACCCGCTTCACCCCGTCGAACCCGTCCCGCCCCGAATGCGCCGTCACCGTGAAGTCGTGGATCGCGCCGTCGCTCGTCTTGGTCCCGAAATCCCGGACGCTCTCCTCGCCGAGCGTCACGTACTCGGTCTCCGCCGGCGTCAGCGCCGGCGGCGCGTCGTAGACCGCCCCGCCCACCAGCCCGGCGAGGGCGGCATCCCCGGCGAGCCGCGCGAAGACGCCCGCCTGCAACCCCGAAGCGAACCCGTAGCTCACGGCAGCACCCCTTCCTCGGCGACGATCTCGAGATAGCGCCCGGCGGCGTCGTGCTCGCTCACCGTCAGGATGTCGAAGACCCGCGCCCCCTCGCGCAGCCGCTGGTCGGTGCGCGGCCGCGACGGCGCCCCGACCGGCGCCCCCCGCACCACGATCCGGTAGCTCACCCGCGGCCGCCCGGCGCCCCCGATGAAATCCTCGCGCCCGGTCCGCGCCGTCACGTCGGCCCAGAGCGTCCCTTCCGGCACCCAGGTGACGGCGAAGCCGCCCGACCCGTCGGGCACCGTCTCGGCGCTCTCGAGCACGAGCCGACGCAGCAACCGCACCGGACCGGTCACGCGCCGCCCCCGCCGATCCGCGTCGCCCGGTAGGACTCGAGCAGCATCACCACCCCGAACGGCATCGACCCCGCCACCGCCCCGGTCTCCGAGCGGTTCTCGTAGAAGTGCGCCGCGAGCAGGAACACCGCCTGCCGCAGGTCGGCCGGCACCGCGTCCCAGGTCGCCCCGAACCCGGCGGTGAAGCGGATCTCCGCCCGCCCCGAGCGCGGGATGCGCGGCAGGCTCCGCCCGAACCGGCCGACGAGCCGCGGCCGCTGGCTGTCGCGGAGCAGCGACCAGCCGTCGGGGTCCGCCGCCTCCTCCGATCCGTCGGCCGCGATCAGCGTCACCGACGCGATCGCCGCGACCGGCCCGATCGGCATCGTCTGGCTCGCGGTCTCGCGCCAGCACGCGACGCTCCACGCGAACTCCCGCGCGAGCAGCGCCCGTCCGAGCCGCGCCTCGATCGCCGCCATCGCGGCGCGCAGGTAGAGCTCGAGCACCGCGTCCTGCACGCCGTCGTCGGCAAAGCCGCTCCCGAGCGACAGGTGCTCGGCGAAGGCGCGCACCGGCACCGCCGCCGCCGGCGGCGCGCTCACTTCCGTCAGGATCATGGGAAACTCCTCGATGGCGAACACACCCCCGCACCGCCCGAGCGGAGGGAGGAGCAGCGACTGGTTGAGCACGGGGGTGTGTCCGGCCCGCCCCGGCGAGGTCAGCGCCTCGGCCCGGAGCGGACCATCACGAAGGCCTCAGCCGAAGCTCAGGCCGCCGCGAATTTCAGGAGCTTGATCGCCGCGAAGTCGCTGACGTCGCCGCCGATGCGCTTGGTCGCGTAGAAGAGCACGTGCGGCTTGGCCGAGAACGGATCGCGCAGGATGCGCAGGTCCGGCCGCTCGGCGACGGTGTAGCCCGCCCGGAAGTCGCCGTAGGCGATGGCGAAGGCGCCGGCGGCGATGTCCGGCATGTCCTCGGCGATCAGCACCGGATAGCCCATCAGCCGCGCCGGCTCGCCGGCGGCGAGCCCGTCCGACCACAGGAAGCGCCCGTCCGCGTCCTTCATCTTGCGCACCGCGCCCGCGGTCTTCGAGTTCATCACGAAGGTCGCGTTGGCCCGGTACCGCGCCCCGAGCGAGTAGACGAGATCGACGATCGCGTCCGCCGGGTCGCTCGACGAGAAGTCCCCGTTCGCCCCGGTCGGCACGTAGCCGAGCCGGCCCCAGGTCCAGATCTCGTTGTCCTCCTTGGGATAGCTCAGGAACCCGGTCGGCTTGTCGACGCCGTCGCCGCCGACGAAGGCCGAGGCCTCGGCCCGGCTGAACTTGTCGGCGATCCGCTGCGCCAGCCACCCCTCGACGTCGAACGCCGAGTCGTCCAGCAGCCGCTGCGACGCCTTCGGCAGCGCCGAGAGCTCGTGCAGCGGAATGGAGATGCGATCGACCTGCGGCGTCCCGGTCTCCGCCACCGCCCCGGTCTCGGTCGCCCACCCCGAGCCGATGTCGGTATGGTCGACGAGCACGTCGAAGGCGCTCGCCTCGACGCTGACGACGTTGGCGATCGCCCGGATCGACGCCGACGAGCGCAGCACCCCGACGATCTCCGCCGCGGTCTGCGGGTCGACGAGATAGCCGCCGTCCGCCGCCACCGCGCCCGACAGCGCCTTCTCCTCGACGCCGAGGCCGCGCAGCGCGCCCTCGTCGCCCGAGCGCAGGTAGGCGGCGAAGGCCTTCTTGTGCGGGGTCTCGCCCTCGGCGGCGCGGGCGAGGGGCGGGCGGCTCATGGCGATGGACTTGCGGTCGAGCATGGCGAGACGGTTCTCCTGTTCGTGGAGCTTCGACTTGATCTCGGACTGGAAGGCGGAGAACTCGGTCAGAAACCCGGTCATCGCCGCCTTGACCTCGGCCGCCGGGTTCCCTCCGAGCCCGGCCAGCGCCCGGGACTTGGTTTCAGGCTTCTGCATCTCTCTTGGTCCTCGATGAGTGACGCCGGCGTGCCTCACGCCAGCAGTTCCCGGGCCTCGCGGAAGGTCGCGACCAGGGTGCGCGCCAGGTCGTCGGCGAAGGCCCCGTCCGGGACGGGCGCCTGCACCCGCGCCTGCGGGAGCATCGGGAAGGTGACGAGCGACACCTCCCAGAGCTCGATCTCGTGGAGGAGCCGCCGCCCCGCCCCCTTTTCCGCCCGCAGCGTGCGGTAGCCGATCGACAGCCCGTCGATCGCCCCCGCCTTGAGCAGGACGTGCGCCTCGTGGCCGGCCCGCACGTCGAGCAGCAGCCGCCCCTTGACGAACAGCCCGCGCCCGTCCTCGCGCACCTCGTCCCACACCCCGATCGGCTGGCAGGGATCGTGCTGCCACAGCATCTTCACCGCGCCCCCCTGCGCGGCGAGCCTCGCGAGCGAGCCGCCGTAGGCGCCGCGCTGCACCACGTCCCCGCCCTGGTCGGCGGCCCCGAACAGGCTCGCATAGCCCGAGATCTCCGCCCCCTCCCGGAGGGCGAGCTCGCCGTCGAAACGGCGGAACTTGGTCTCGAGCAGGCCGAGCGGCCCAAGAACTTGCATTGATCGCACCTTCCCTCAGGAAACAGAGATCGACAGGAGCCCGTAGGCGATGTCGGCGAAGATCAGCGACGCCGCCCCGTAGACGGCGAGCCACATGCGCCGCTCGAGCCGGTCGAGCGTCGCCTCCATGTGCACGAGCCGCCGCTCCAGCAGGGACCAGCGCTCCTCGGCGATCCGCTCGTTCACGTCGATACGCGCGTGAGCCGCATCGAACGGCTCGTAGAGGAAGCGCGATCCGCCGCCGCGGCTGGCGTTGCCACGCATTATCCCTCCTGGACCTTCGGCAGCCCGAGCAGCTGCCGCTTCTCGGCGTCGCTCAGGAAGTCCGCCTCGCCGACCCGCCGCCACAGCGCCGCGCGCTCCTCGGCGAGCGCCGGCACGTTGTCGTAGTCGACCTGCAACCGGAACCCGGCGTCGTAGTACCCCGGCAGCCACCCCGACAGCGCCGCCATGGTCTTGGCGACGAGCGGCAGCACCGTCAGCCGGTAGAACGCCCGGTGCGCCTCCGCATAGTTGGCATAGGTGTTGTCCCCCGGCAGCCCGAGCAGCATCGGCGGCACCCCGAAGGCCAGCGCCACGTCGCGCGCCGCCGCCTCCTTGGTGCGATGAAACTCCATGTCCGACGGCGAGAACCCCATCGGCTTCCAGTCGAGCCCGCCCTCGAGCAGCATCGGCCGCCCGGCGTTGCGCGCCCCCTGGTGGTGCGCCTCGAGCTCGTCGACGAGCCGCGCGTACTGGTCGCCGGCGAGCTGCCCGAGCCCGTCGGTACCGCGGTAGACGATCGCCCCCGACGGCCGCGCCGCGTTGTCGAGCAGCGCCTTCGACCAGGTGCTCGCCGAGTTGTGGACGTCGACCGCCTTCGCCGCGGCGACGAGCGGCGACAGCCCGTAGTGATCGTCCTGCGGATGGAAGCTCTTGACGTGCAGCACCGGCACCCGGTCGCCGCGCATGTCGAAGACATGCCGCATCGCCCCCACCGCGTACTCGTACGCCTCCGGCCAGCCGTCGCTCCCCGGCACCACCTTCATCCGGTCCGAGCGCAGGACGTAGAGCTCCCGCGGCCCGTTCCCGGCGCCGACGCCCGCGGCCTCGACGTAGCCGTCCCCGCTCAGGAGCAGGTGCCCGTAGAAGCTCTCGAGCAGCGCCGCCCCGCTCTGCCCCGGGTTCGGCGCGGCGAGGAGGTCGATCACCGGATGCGCGTCGAAGCGCCGGTCGGCGTCCTGCACCACCACCGGCACCGCCGCGGCCGCCTCGGCGATCACCTTGACGCAGCGGAACGCCACCGGATTGCCGAGGAACCCGATCCGGGTCAGCGTCCCGGTGTCCTTCGCCGACCAGGCCGCCCGTCCCGCCCCCTGGAAGGCGACGAGCGGCGCCGCCGCCGACGCCTTCGCCTCGGGCGCCGGCTTCGGCGCCCGGAAAATCTGCAAGACCATCGCCTGCTCCTCGAACTTCGGATTCCGTCATCCGGCCGCCGCACCGGCGCCCGGCCGGGACCGATCGTGCCCGTCCCGCCCGCTCAGAGCCCGCGGATACGCGGCCTGCGCCAGGCGGCGGCCGGCACGATCATCAACTCGGTGATCGCCCAGACCAGCGCGTCGACCCGGTCCGGGCTCCCGCTTCCGGCGAAGCCCCGGAGCGTCATCCGCGTCATCTGCCCGTCGAGCTCGGGGAACGGCGCCCGGTGCCGGACCCGCCCCTGCTCGTAGAGCGCCGCCACCGGCTCGGCCCGCGCCGCCTTGCCGCGCGAGGCCCGCACCGCGGTGACCGGCACCATCGGATCGACCTGCCGGATCAGGTGCGCGATGAGATCGCCGCCCTGGTTGACCTCGGCGACCAGCCGGTCGGCGCGGTGGGCATGGAAGAGCGCCACCGCCCGCTCCGCCCACGCCTGCGGCGAGGCGCCCCGGACGCTGCCGTCCGCGATCACCTCCGCCGTCCAGTCCTGCGGCGGGCCGGCCTGCGAGGCCCCCGCCACCACGATTCCGCATTCGTCGGAGTCCTGCCGCCCGGTCACCGGCGGGTCGACCGCGACGACGATGCGGTCGAGCTCCGGCGCCGGCACCCGCCGCGCCGCCTCGACCGCCTGCCACGTCCAGAGCGCGCCCTCGTGATCGGTCACGATCTCGCCGTCGAGCTCCTGCCGCTCGAGGTGGGTGCCGGCGTAGCGCGCCGCCACCGTCCGCAGGAAGCTCTCGGCGAGGTGCATCCGGTTCACCCGCGTCGCCGCCCGGGTCGTCACCGTCCCCGACGCCGCCATCACCGTCTCGAGCAGGGGCGTCCACTGCGGCGTCGTCGTCACCACCGCCCGCGGCATCGTCCCGAGGCGCAGCGCGAACTGCAACATGTCCCAGGCCTCGACCTTCGGCCACTTGGCGAGCTCGTCGCACCAGGCCGCATCGAACTGCGGCCCGCGCAGGCTCTCGGGATTGCTCGCCGAGAAGGTATGCGCCACCGCCCCGTTCGGCCAGACGAGCCGCCGCCGCGTCGCCTCCCACACCGGCCGCCGGTCGGGCGGCGCGCAGGCGAGGATGCCCGACGGTCCGAGCACCATCACTTCGCGCGCCTCGTCGAGGGTCGCGCCGACCAGGGCGACCCGGGAACACTTCCCCGGGTCGCCAGGCTTGGCCCCTTCGACCTGCGCGCGGACCCACTCGGCCCCCGCGCGGGTCTTGCCTGCCCCCCGGCCGCCGAGGACGAGCCACGTCGTCCACGCTCCCTCGGGGGGCAGTTGATGCCCGTGCGCCCAGTGCTCGAAGAGCCAGGGCAGGGACATCAGGGCATTGGCACTCAGTCCGTCGAGAAACGTCTCGAGCTCACCTTGCGGCAGCCCAGACAGAAAGGCGCGCAACGATCTCGGCTCGTGCGGCGTCGAGGTCGAGCTCCCCCGCTCCGCCGGCCCATTCCCTGCTGCGTCTGCCAATTTTCGCCTCGTTGTCGAGAACGGTCTGCAAGCATTTGCGATAGCCTTCGATGGCATCGCCCGTCTTCTTGCAGTCGGCGTCCTTGCCGATCTCTGCCTTCAGGGCCGTGATCCGGTCCCTGAGAGCCACGGACAGATCACGATACAATTCGAGCGTGCGAGACGCCCAATCGCTCTCGCCCGCCCATTCACCCGCTGAACTTGTCATGTGATGACGCCCTGGCTGCTCCGCCCGGGCAAAAAGGCGAACGGCGGGCACGAGGCCCGCCGACTCACTTCTTCCAGCTTGAGATTTCTATACCGGAGAGCGAGCGCCGTGTCAACAACTAAACCCGAGGTTGCCGTCGCGGGTCACTCGACGTCGGTCGCCACCTTGGCCCGCTCGGGGAACTTCCGCCACACCAGCGCCGCGTCCCCTTCGGCGAAGCCCTCGGCGACCTCTCCGAGCCACCCGTGCAGCGGCGAGCGGATGCACACCGGATCGGTCGCCCGGGGGTCGCCGGCCAGCGCCATCGCCTGGCACCGGCAGCCGCCGAAGTCGATCTCGCGCCGCTCGCAGCTCCGGCACGGCTCCTGCATCCACTCGGTCCCCCGGAACGCGGTGAACGCCGGCCCGTCCGCCCAGATCGCCGCCAGCGGCCGGTCGCGCACCGTC
Source organism: uncultured Rhodovulum sp. (assembly GCA_964511815.1). Taxonomy (GTDB): domain Bacteria; phylum Pseudomonadota; class Alphaproteobacteria; order Rhodobacterales; family Rhodobacteraceae; genus Amaricoccus. The sequence goes on along the minus strand of CAZEGY010000005.1, from coordinate 6,506 downwards.
TCGAACACCAGCCCCGGGATCGTCTCCGCCGCATGGCACGGCAAGACCCGCCCCTCGGGGTTGACGTTGATCCCCGTCGTCCCCCAACCGCCCATGCACGCCTTCGGATAGCGCGCATGATAGTCCGCCGGCACGTAGTCGATGACGAGCCGCCCCCTGAGCCGCTCCCGCGCCGCCCGCACCGTCTCGCCTGCCGCCTTCGCCTGCTCCCGCGTCGGCATCAGCGCCCCGCGGTTCGCCATCGCCCAGCCGTGGAACTGCACCGTCGCCACCTCGATCCGCCGCGCCCCCAGCCGCTCGGCCAGCGCGATCGCGTCGTCGAGCTGATGCACGTTCTGCCGGTGCATGACGAAGTTCAGCGTCAGCGGCATCCCCGCCGCCGCGATCCACCCCGCCGCCTCCATCTTCCGCGCGAACCCGCCGCGATACCCGCCGATCCGATCCCCGGTCTCCGCGTCCGTCCCCTGCACCGACAGCTGCACGTGGTCGAGCCCCGCCGCCTCCAGCGCCTTCAGCCGCCGCTCGGTCAGCCCGATCCCCGACGTGATGAGGTTCGTATAAAGCCCCGCCCCCCGCGCCCCTTCGACCAGCGCCTCCAGATCCCGCCGCGACAAGGGCTCACCCCCCGACAGATGCAGGTGCAGGACCCCCATCGCCGCGGCCTGCCCGAACACGTCGAGCCACGTCGCCGTGTCGAGCTCCCGCTCCTTCCGCGTCAGCTCCATCGGGTTCGAGCAGTACGGGCACGAGAGCGGACAGCGATGCGTCAGCTCCGCCAGCATCGCGATCGGCGCCCGCACGCTGCTCATGTCAGATCGACCAGCCGCCGGTCGGCCAGCCCCTCGAGAAACTCCCGCGTATCGCCGAGGATCTCCTCCACCGGCGCCGCGAACCGCTCCGCCAGCCGCGCCGCGATCTCGCCGACGCTGCGCTCCCCGTCGACCTCCCCGAGGATCGCCTGCCCGGCCTCGTCGAGCAGGATCGCCCGCTCCGGCGCCACCAGCGTCCACGCCCCGCGCACCGCGTCGAAATGCAGCCGCACCCCCCGCGGCAGCACCGGCCGGGCGTCCTCGGCGATCATTCCGCCGCCCTCGCCAAAAGCCCCTCGCCCGGCACCCACGCCCCCGGCGCGATCCGCCCCGGCACCACGTAGGCATGTTCGAGCGCGTCGAGCTGCGCCCACAGCACCTCGGTCTTGAAGGTCAGCGCCGCGGCCGCGTCGTCCTGCTTCTCGCCGGTGTCGGCGTGGGCGAGCACCCAGTCGAGCCCGAAGGCCACGTCCTTGGGCGCCTCCGCCAGCCGGTTGCGAAAGTACGAAAGGCTCGCCTCGTTGGCGAAGTCGTAGTGCTTCAACAGCCCCTCGATCCGGTTGGCATGGATCGCCGGCGCGAAGAGCTCGGTCAGCGACGAGGCCACCGCCTCGAGCAGCGTCCGATCCCGCACGAAGCGCACGTAGGCATCGACCGCGAACCGCGTCGCCGGCAACACGCCCACCGTGCTCGCCACGTACCCCGGATCGAGCCCGACCGCCTCGGCGAGCCTCAGCCACCGCCGGATCCCGCCCTCGTTGCCGTCGCTCCCGTCGTGATCCTCGATCCGGCTCCGCCACGCCCGCCGCAGGTCGGGGTCCTCGACCCGGCTCATGAACGCCGCGTCCTTCATCGGGATCCGCGACTGGTAGTAGAAGCGGTTGATCACCCACGCCCGCACCTCGTCCGGCGTGCAGCCGCCCGAGTGCAGCCGGTGGTGGAACGGATGCCGGTCGTGGTAGCGCTCCGCCCCGATCGCCCGGAGCCGCGCCTCGAAGTCCGCCCGCGAAGCCCTCACAGCGCCACCTCCATGCCGTCGTGCCCGATCTCCCAGCCCGCGGCCTCGGCCGCCGCCCGCTCGGCCGAGTCGGGCCGCCACAGCGGGTTGGTGTTGTTCATGTGGACGTAAACCTTCCGCCCGACCCCGAGCCCCGCGAACGCCGCCATCGAGCCGTCCGGCCCGGACACCGGCATGTGGCCCATCCGCCGCCCGGTCTTGGTCCCCACGCCGGCCCGGACCATCTCGTCATCCTCCCACAGCGTCCCGTCGAAGAACACCGCCGCCGCCCCCGCCAGCCGCTCCGCGAGCGCCGGCGTCACCGCGGCGCAGCCCGGCACGTAGAACGTCCGCCCGAGCCGCACCCCGACGGTCTGCTCGCCCTCGACGTCGGTCGCCACCACCGCACCCTCGAGATAGAGCGGCACCTTCCCCGGCACCGCGAAGAGCTCGGCCTCGACCCCGGCCACCAGCTCGAACGGCTCGCCGAGCCGCACCGCGCGCCGCGGCACCAGGCCCGCGTCGAGCACCCCGAACACCGGATTGTCCGCGAGCGCCGCGAGGATCTCCGCCGTCGCGTGCAGGACGAAGGGCTGTCGCTCGCGCAGCGTCAGCAGCCCGGCGACGTGGTCGATGTCGCCGTTGGTCAGCAGCACCGCCCGAACCGGGCTCTCCCGCGCCGCCGTCGGATGCAACGCCGCGCACGCCGCCGCCTGCGCCCGCAGGTCGGGCGAGGCGTTGAGGATCGCCCACGTCCGCCCGTCGCCGCTCACCGCGAGCGATGACTGGCTCGCGGCGGGAAGCACCCCCGCGCGCGCCAGCCGGCAGTTCGTGCAGCCGCAGTTCCACTGCGGCAGGCCACCACCGGCGGCCGCGCCCAACACGATCACCCGCATCGGTCGTGCCGCCGGGGCGGGGACTCAGAACACCTCGCCTTCGTCCTCCGCGGGGCCATACATGTTGATCTCCATCCCGCAGCTCACCTCGCGCAGGACAGGCTTCTTCCAGGGCATGTCGATCCTCCCGACTGTTTGCGGTCCGCTAGTAGACCGGCCACATCCGCCCGAGAGTCAAGCTCCGCCGACCGAGTTCATCTGATGGTATTAGAAGCGCCGCAGCAAACTACTTTATTGATAAGCAAATAATAAGCGCCGCACCCGACGTGGCTGCCTCACTC
>CAZEGY010000005.1:0-3423 GCA_964511815.1 uncultured Rhodovulum sp. | reverse complement strand
CGCGCCTCGATCCGGCGCCACGCACCGACGTTGCGGTTGTGCTCCTCGAGCGTCCGGGCGAAGGCGTGCCCGCCCGAGCCGTCGGCGACGAAGTAGAGGAAGTCGCTGCCGTCCGGGTTCGCCGCCGCCTCGATCGCCGCCCGGCCGGGGTTGGCGATCGGCGTCGGCGGCAGGCCCGCCCGCACATAGGTGTTGTACGGCGTCGCCCGGGTCAGCTCGCTCGCCCGGAGGCCGCGCCCCAGCGTCCCCTTGCCCTCGGTGATCCCGTAGATCACCGTCGGGTCGGTCTGCAGCCGCATCCCGCGGTCGAGCCGGTTCACGAACACCGCCGCCACCCGCCGCCGCTCCTCGGGCACCGCGGTCTCCTTCTCGACGATCGACGCCAGCGTCAGCAGCTCCTCCTCCGACGCCACCGGCAGGTCCGGCGCCCGGCTCGCCCAGGCGGCATCGAGGATCGCCTGCTGCTCGGCCTGCATCCGCGCGACGAGGCTCTCGCGCGTGTCGCCGCGCTGGAAGTCGTAGCCGGCCGGCGCCAGCGACCCCTCCGCCGGCAGCGTCGCGATCGCGCCGGTCAGCTCCTCCCGCGCGTTCAGGAGCTCGACCACCTGCCAGCTCGTCAGCCCCTCGGGCACGACCACCTGCCGGACGACGTTGCCGCCGCGGTTGAGCAGCGCGAGGATGTCCTGCATCGAGGCGCCGGCCGGGATCTCGTACTCGCCGTAGCGCAACCCCTGATCGAGCCCGGTGTAGCGCGCGGCGATGCGGAAGACCGTCTCGTTGCGGATCGCCCCGGCGGCGCCGAGGTTCTCCGAGACCCCGGCGAGCGTCGCCCCGCGCTCGACCTGGAAGTCGAGCGGCGCGGTCAACGGCCCGGGCTCGCGATAGCTGCGCTGCGCCCAGGTCGCGATGCCGAAGAGCACCACGAGGACCACGATCATCAGGGTCAGCACGTTGGCCGCGACGTGACGCATCATCGCAGGCGGACTCCGCCCTGCGTCACGCCACCCGCCGGATCACCAGCGAGGCGTTGGTTCCGCCGAAGCCGAAGGAATTGGACAGCACCACGTCGATCTCGCGCGCCACCGCCGCGTTCGGCGCGAGGTCGAGCGGCGACGCCACCGAGGGATTGTCGAGGTTGATCGTCGGCGGCGCCACCCGGTCGCGGATCGCCAGCACCCCGAAGATCGCCTCGATCGCCCCCGCCGCCCCGAGCAGGTGCCCGGTCGACGACTTCGTCGACGACATCGTCACCCGTCCCGCGGCCTCCCCGAGCATCCGCGCCACCGCGTTGAGCTCGATCTCGTCGCCGAGCGGCGTCGAGGTGCCGTGGGCGTTGACGTAGTCGATCTCGCCCGGCGTGATCCCCGCACCCTCGAGGGCCGCCTGCATCGCCCGGTAGCCGCCGTCGCCGTCGGGCGCCGGCGAGGTGATGTGGTAGGCGTCGCCCGACAGTCCGTAGCCGATCACCTCGGCATAAATCTTCGCGCCCCGCGCCCTGGCGTGCTCGTACTCCTCGAGCACGACGACTCCGGCGCCCTCGCCCATGACGAAGCCGTCGCGATCCCGGTCGTAGGGCCGGCTCGCCTTCTCCGGCGCGTCGTTGAACCCCGTCGACAGCGCCTTGCAGGCGTTGAACCCGGCGATGCCGAGCTCGCAGATCGCCGCCTCGGCGCCGCCCGCCACGATCACGTCGGCGTCGCCGTGCTGGATCAGCCGCGACCCGTCGCCGATCGCGTGCGCGCCGGTCGAGCAGGCGGTGACCACCGAGTGGTTCGGCCCCTTGAAGCCGTAGCGGATCGAGACCTGCCCCGAGGCGAGGTTGATCAGGCTTCCGGGAATGAAGAACGGCGACACCCGCCGCGGCCCGCGCTCCTTGAGGATGATCGAGGTCTCGGCGATCGTCGCCAGCCCGCCGATCCCCGAGCCGATGATCACCCCGGTGCGCAGGCGATCCGCCTCGCCCTCGGGCTTCCAGCCGGCATCGGCGAGCGCCTGGTCGGCCGCGGCCATCGCGTAGAGGATGAAGGCGTCGACCTTGCGCTGGTCCTTCGGCGCCATCCAGTCGTCGGGGTTGAAGGTCCCGTCGCTGCCGTCGCCGTAGGGCACCTCGCAGGCGATGGTCGTCGCGAGACGGGAGGCGTCGAAGCGGGTGATCGTCCCCGCGCCCGACTGCCCGGCCACGAGCCGCGCCCAGGTCTCCTCGACCCCGCACGCCAGCGGCGTGACCATGCCCAGCCCGGTAATGACCACACGGCGCGTCGCCATCGCATCTCCTTCCGCGAAAGTTCTCCCCCTTATCCCGAAAACCCGGAACCCGACAAGACCGTCGCCACCGTGCCACGACCGTGCCACCACCATGCCTCGGCCGCCGGCCGGCATGCCCGGGGTCCGGTGCGCGCCCGGGTCGGAATGCGCCAGGCGGGAACCTCGCCACCGGCCGCGCGGCATTCGCCCGGCATACCGCCGCCCCGATCATCTTCGGTCCTCAAATATCCTCGGGGGTGAATTGGCCGCAGGCCAAGAGGGGGCTGAAGGCCCCCTCGCCGCCGCCCGCACCCCGCGCGCCCGCTCCGGGCCGGGACCGGCCTCACCCCCGCACCACCACCCGGCTCCGCGGCGTCCACCGCGCCAGCACCCACGCGAGATCGCCCCGCCGCAAGGCCACGCACCCCGCCGTCGGCCGCCGCGGCCCGCGCCAGACGTGGAGAAAGACCGCGCTCCCCCGCCCGGCGACCACCGGCGCCCGGTTCCAGTCGAGCACGGCGACGAGGTCGTACTGCCCGTCCGCCCGCCGCAGCGCCTCGCAGCCGAAGCGGTGCGGCCGCCGCACCGGCCGGTTGTAGCACGGGTCCGCCGGATCGTCCGACCACCCGTCCGCCGCCCCGATCGCCCGCGCGCGCAGCCGCCGCGCCAGCCCCGGCGCCACCCGGTCCGGCCGCGCCAGCACCGCCTCGAGCCGATGCCGCCCGACGGGCGTGATCCCGTCGCCCTCGGCGCGCTTCACCCCGATGCCGCCGCGCCCGACCGCGCACGGCATCGCCCGCCCGCCGAAGCGCGCCCCCCAGCGCCCGACGACGAGGTCGGTCACAGCAGATGCCCGCTCTTCGCCGCCTTGGTGCGCAGATAGGCGTCGTTGAACCGCGTCCGCCCGACCCGGAGCGGCACCCGCTCGACCACCTCGAGCCCGCAGGCGGTCATCATCGCCACCTTCTTCGGGTTGTTGGTCATCAGCCGCACCCGCCCGAAGCCCATCGCCCGCAGGATGTCGGCGCCGATGCGGAAGTCGCGCTCGTCGTCCTCGAACCCGAGCCGGTGGTTGGCCTCCACCGTGTCGAAGCCCTGGTCCTGGAGCGCGTAGGCCCGCATCTTGTTGGCGAGCCCGATGCCGCGCCCCTCCTGGTTGAGGTAGAGCAGCACCCCCGC
>CAZEGY010000004.1:1685-26268 GCA_964511815.1 uncultured Rhodovulum sp. | reverse complement strand
GAGCTCTTCTCCGACCTCGACGTCTCGATCGACAGCCGCGCCGACGACTACGAGGGCGCCGAGCAGGACCCGGACTTCCCCGGCTTCCACCGCATCGAGTGGACGCTGTGGACCGAGAACTCGACCGAGGGCCTCGACCCCATCGCCGACAGGCTCCTCGCCGACGTCGAGGATCTCCGGTCGCGCATCGAGGGCCTGACCTTCCCGCCCGAGGTCGTCGTCGGCGGCGCGGCGGCGCTGATGGAGGAGGTCGCGGCGACCAAGATCTCCGGCGAGGAGGACCGCTACAGCCACACCGACCTCTGGGACTTCAAGGGCAACTTCGACGGCGCCCAGAAGATCGTCGAGCTGACGAAGCCGCTCGTCGTGACCGAGGATCCGGCCTACGTCGAGAAGGTCGAGGCGAACTTCGCCACGATCGACGCGATCCTCGAGAAGTACCGCGAAGGCGACGGCTACGTCACCTACGACAAGCTGACCGAGGAGGACCGCGTCGTCCTCGCCGCCGCCGTCAACACGCTCGCCGAGGATCTCTCGCAGCTCCGCGGCAAGCTCGGGCTCGACTGACGGGCGGGCGGACGACCGCCCTAGCGGCGCTTCCGCCGCCCGTCGGGCGACAGGAAGAAGTCGTAGACGATGCCCGCGAGGGTGATCGCGATCACCGTCGCGAGGTCGAGGCGGGGGACGTGCCAGAGCACGATCCCGACGAAGCCGGCGACGGTGAGGAAGGCCGCGATCTGCATAAGGCGGTCGGTCATGTCACTCCTCCCCGCGGGTCACGCGGTCCATGAGCCAGGCGGCGGTGCGCAGGAGGCGCCCGTCGTCGCCGCGGCGGCCGACGAGCTGGACGCCGATCGGCCGGCCGTCGGCGGCCTCGAGCAGCGGCAGCGACACCGCCGGGACGCCGAGCAGCGTCCAGATGCCGTTGAAGATCGGATCGCCGGTCGTCGCGAACCCCTCGGGCGCCGGACCGGGGGCGGCGGGAACGAGGATCGCGTCGGCGCGGCCGAGGATCTCGTCGATCGGCGCGAGGAGCCGCGGCCGGAGTGCGAGGGCGGCGAGGTAGTCGGGCGCGGCGATGGCGCGGCCGCGGTCGATCCCTGCGCGCGCCTCGGGCGAAAGAAGATCGCCGCCGCGCTCGGCGTAGCCGGCGAAGCACCACGCCATCTCGGCGAGATTGACGCACTCCCGCGCCGCGGCGCCGCCGAGGAGGTCGGCGGGGAGCGGCACCTCGGCGCAGCGCGGGCCGAGGAAGGCCACGAGCTCCGCGAGCCCGTCGCGCATCTCGGGATCGGCCGCGTCCCAGCCCGGCGGACGGAGGAAGGCGAGGTCCGGCGGGACCGGCGGCCGCGAGGTCGCCGTCTCGAGAAGGCGCGGCGGCGGCAGCGGCGCGGTGGCCGGGTCGCCCGGGTCGAAGCCCGCGAGCGCGTCGACGAGAAGCGCCGCGTCGGCGACGGTGCGGGCGAAGACCCCGACGGTGTCGAGCGCCGGCGCCTGGGCGAGGATGCCGGTGCGCGGGATCGTCCCGAAGCTCGGCTTGTAGCCGACGATACCGCAGAACGACGCCGGGCGGATCACCGAGCCGCCGGTCTGGGTGCCGATCGCCAAGGGAACGTGCCCGGCCGCGACCGCCGCCGCCGAGCCCGAGGACGAGCCGCCGGGCGTATGGCCGGGCGCCGCCGGGTTGGTGGTGGCGGCCGGGTGCATGAACGCGAGCTCGGTCGTCACCGTCTTGCCCATGACGACGGCGCCGGCGGCGCGGAGACGCGCGACCACCGTCGCGTCGGTGCGCGGCACCCGGCCGGCGTCGAGGGGCGTGCCGTTCTCCGTCGGGATGCCGGCGGTGTCGATGATGTCCTTGATCCCGACCGGGAGCCCGTTCAGCGTCCCGGTCGGCTGGCCGCTGGCGCGGAGCGCGTCGGCGGCCCGGGCCTCGCGCAGCGCCCGCTCGCGGTCGTGCCAGGCCCAGGCGCGCACGGTGGCCTCGCTCGCCGCGATCCGGTCGCAGAACGCGGCGGCGAGGTCGACGGCGCGGACCTCGCCCCCCGCCAGCCGCGCGCGGAGCACGGTGGCCGGGAGGTCGGCGAGCCCCGCCGCCTCGCGCTGGCGGAGGTCAGCGCCCATAGACCAGATCCGGCAACCAGTAGGCGATCTGCGGGAAGACGTAGACGATCACCATCGAGACGAGGACGAGCCCGAGGAACGGCATGCAGCCCAGGAAGATCTGGTTCAGCGAGACCTCGGGCGGCGCGATGCCCTTGAGGTAGTAGGCCGCCATCGCCATCGGCGGCGAGAGGAACGCCGTCTGCAGGTTGAGGGCGACGAGGATGCCGAAGAACATCGGGTCGATGCCGAAGTGGACGAGCAGCGGCAGGAAGATCGGGACGAAGATGATGATGATCTCCGTCCATTCGAGCGGCCAGCCGAGGATGAAGATGACGAGCTGCGCCATGATGAGGAACGTCACCGGCGAGAGGTCCATCCCGATCACGAACTCGGCGATCAGCCGGTCGCCGCCGAGGTAGGCGAAGACCGAGGCGAAGGTCGCCGAGCCGACGAAGAGCCAGCACACCATCGCCGAGGTCCGCGCCGTCAGGTAGATCGACTCGCGAAGCCGGTTCCAGCTCAGCGCCCGGTAGGCGATGGCGAGGAGGAGCCCGCCCGCCGCGCCGACCGCCGCCGCCTCCGTCGGCGTGGCGAGGCCGAAGAGGATCGCGCCGAGCACCGCGAGGATGAGCATCGCGAGCGGCGCGAACGAGGTGACCAGCATCCACGAGAGCTTGGCGAGGCTGACCTCGGGGATCGTGCCCTTCTCCGGCCGCGGCGCGACCGAGGGTTGCAGCGTCGCGCGGATCATCACGTAGGCGATGTAGAGCCCGACGAGGAGGAACCCGGGCAGGAGCGCGCCGGCGTAGAGCCGCACGATCGAGACGCCCGAGGTCGCGGCGTAGACGATGAGCAGGATCGACGGCGGAATCAGGATGCCGAGGGTGCCGCCCGCGCAGATGATGCCGGCGGCGAAGCTCGGCCTGTAGCGCGCCTTCAGCATCTGCGGGAAGGCGAGCAGGCCCATGAGCGTGACGACCGCGCCGACGATGCCCGTCGCCGTCGCGAAGAGCGAGCAGGTGAAGAGCGCGGCGACGCCGAGCGAGCCCGGGATGTCCTTCGCGGCGATCTCGAGGGTGGTGAACAGCCGCGAGACGATGTTCGCGCGCTCGACGATGTAGCCCATGAACAGGAAGAGCGGCACCGCCGTCAGCACGTCGTTCGAGATCACCGTGTAGGTCTGGTTGATGAACAGGTCGAAGATGCGGTTGTTGAGGAACCCCTCGAACCACAGCGACCACTGCTCCCAGGTCGAAGCGGTCTCGTCGAGCCGGTCGAACGCCCGCCACATGCGGCCTTCGTCGAAGTAGGCGTAGTAGCCGAAGATCACCCCCATCGCCATCATCGTGAAGGCGATGGGGAAGCCGAGGAAGATCGTGAAGATGAACAGGCTCAACATCAGCAGGGCGACTTGGGGGTCGGTCAATCCACCATCCTCCGGAGGTCCTGGCCCTGCTTGGCCGCCTCGATGAGGATCTCGTCGGTCTCGCGCACGTCCTCGACCGGCGCCAGCCATTCGCCGGTGCGCATGCAGAGGACGCAGCGAAAGACCTGGGCGATGCCCTGGACGAAGAGCAGCAGCCCGGCGCCGACGATGATCGACTTCAGCTGGTAGACCGGCATCCCCGCCGGGCTCGAGATCGAGACCTCGCCGTAGCCCCACGAGCGGGAGGCGTACTTCCAGCCGGTGAAGATCATCGCGAGGACGCCGGGGAAGAAGAAGACGAAGTAGAGCACGAAGTCGACCCGCGCCTGCCACCGCGCCGACCAGCTGCGATAGATGAAGTCACCGCGGACGTGGCCGCCGCGGGAGAGGGTGTAGGCCCCGGCCATCATGAAGAGCGCGCCGTAGGTCGTGTACGAGAGATCGAACGACCACGGGGTCGGGGTGCTGAACAGGTAGCGGACGATCACCTCCCAGACGGTTCCGAGCGTCATCAGGACGATCAGCCAGCCGAAGGCCTTGCCGAACCACGCCGACAGCCGGTCGGCGAAGCGAATGTAGGATGTCACCGGGGGGGCTCCGTGCGGCGATGTCGGGACATGCGGCGGCGCGCCGTGAGCGCGCCGCTGGTCGGAGGTCGGTTGCGCGTGCGGGGGGTGACGTGCGCGCCCCCCGCCTCAGAGCTTCAGCTTGCCCGGGTAGTAGTGCTCGTAGGCGAGGGTGTAGTCGGGGGCGTTCATGATCTCGAAGTAGGTGACCCGCTCGACCCAGGCGCGCTGGCTCTCGATGACGCGCTTCATCAGGTCGTCCTGCTCGAGGCCGACGATGAGCGTGTCCCAGGCCTCGAGCTGGCGCTCGAGGATCTCGGCCGGGGTCTTGTGGACGGCGACGCCGAGCTCGTTCTGCAGCTTCTGCAGGTCGTCGGAGTAGTTCTTGAGCGCGAAGTAGGTGTTGGCGCTCGACGAGGCGTCGACGGCGTGGCGGAGGATCGCCTGGAGGTCGGGCTCGAGGTCGTCGTAGAAGTCGCGGTTGAACAGGAACTCGAAGGCCTCCGAGGCCTGGTGGTAGGAGCCCATGTAGTAGTTCTTCGCGACGTCGGCCGAGCCGAAGCGCAGGTCCGAGGACGGGTTGTTGAACTCGTAGGCGTCGATGACCCCGCGCTCCATCGCCGGCACGATCTCGCCGCCGGGGAGCTGGGCGACGCTCATGCCCATCTCCTGCGCGAGGTCGGCGGCGAGGCCGACGGTGCGGTACTTGAAGCCCTGGATGTCGGCGACGCCCGAGATCGGGGCCTTGAACCAGCCGAAGGGCTGGGCCGGCATCGGGAAGCCGAAGAAGCCGTAGACGTTGAGCCCGAGGATGTCCTGGGTCAGCTCGCGGTAGAACTCGGCGCCGCCGCCCTCGTAGTACCAGCCGAGCATGGTGGTGGCCGAGCCGCCGAACACCGGGCCGGTGCCGAAGAAGGACGCCGCCTTGTGCTTGCCGTACCAGTAGGCCGAGACGCTGTGCGCCGCGTCGATGACGCCGTCGTTGACGCCGTCCATCACCTGGAACGCGCCGACGACCGCGCCCGCGGGCAGGAGGTCGAACTTGATCCGGCCGGCGGACATCTCCTCGACCATTCCGGTGTACTGGCGCGCCATGTCCATCCAGATGTCGGATGCGGGCCACGAGGTCTGCATCTTCACCGTGAGCGGCGCCTGGGCGAGCACGGCGGGCGCCGCGAGCCCGGTCGCGGCAGCGGCCCCGCCCGCGACGGCCCCGGTCCTCAGGAACGAGCGGCGCGAGAAGGCCTTCGACGGCGTCGAAGCGGTCATGGTGGTGGTCTCCCTGACTTGCTGTTCGTTGTTCTTGTCGTTGGTGCGACGAGATGCCGCGTCACGAAACTGAACGATGAGCGCCGCCTTGGGCAAGGGTTTTCTCGCCGGGAGAGCGTCCGGACGGGACCCGTCGCTCGGAGCGCGATCACCCCGGGGGCGAAGCGCGCCCAGGGCGATACCGTCGCGAAATGGCCCGCGCGGTGCGCGGCTAGCGCGTCAGCGCCCCGCCGCCGAGCTCGGCAGCGAGGCTCGCCGTCACCGTGCACGAGGGCGGGCCGGCGGCGAAGAAGTCGGGCGGCAGGTGCTTCGCCTCGGTGACGATCATGTTGCGGTTCGCGTCCCAGCCCATGTCGCGCTCCCAGACGAGGCCGCCGTCGGGCGCCGCCTCGAGGATGCGGCCCTGCTCGGCGTCGGTCACGAGCACGTTGCCGTTCGGCAGCATCTGGTGCTTGCCGCGCTGCCAGCTGTAGAACGGCGTCTCCTCGGACCCGGCGAAGATCGTCTCCACAACCCGGGTCTTCGGATCGATGCGCACGATGCGCGACACGTCCGAGCCGGTGTGGTTGTCGTAGACGGTGATGGTGCCGTCGGGCTGGAAGTCGGGATCGTGCTGCTTCAGCCACGGCCCGTTCTGCCACCAGCGGAGCGTGCCGTCGTCGCCGTCGATCACCGCGACGAGGTTGAGCTCGCGCAGACTGACGAGAAGATCGCCCGCCTCGAACTCGGGGAAGGCGGCCGCCATGTCGGCACGGAGCGGCTCGACGTCGTTGGCGTGGAACGGATCGGAGGGATAGTCGAGCGGCTTGCCCGGCCCGCCGACGAAGGCGCGGATCCCGAAGACGCCCTCCTGCCCGCCGGCCGCCGTCATGATCTGGCTGCGGAGGTCGAGGGTTTTGGTCTCGGCGCCGGTCTCCGCGTCGAGGCGGACGATCGTCTCGTCGCGCCAGGCCCAGAGGCCGCCCTCGCCGTCGGCGGTAATCGAGTGATGGTAGGCCCCCCGCGTGATCCACAGCGGCGTGCCGCACGGATCGAGCCGCGCGATGGCGTCGCCGGCGTCGAAGGTGACGACGACCGAGCCGTCCTCGAGCACCTCGAGACCGTGCAGCATGACGTGCAGCGGCTTGCGCCCCCCGGGATCGAGGTCCTGGTAGCGGACGGGCCAACGGTGCAGGAGCGCGCCGTCGCTGTCGTAGAGACTGACGTCGAAGGCCGAGACCTCCTGCTCGCGGCTGAGGCCGGCGATCACGACGTAGCCGGGCTCGACGCGCTCCGGGCGATGCATCACGAACTCGGCCGCCTCGTCGCGGTCCGGGTGGATCGCCGGCACGAGGTGGCGGGTCGGCTCGATCTCGAGGTCGTTGCGCCAGTGGTTGCGCAGGTCGCGCAGGGTGCCGAGGGCGTTCGACAGCTGCGGGTTGGGGAACCAGTCGTTGCGCGCGATGGCGATGCCCGCGACGGCCGAGAGCAGCATCGCCGAGGCGAGGAAGAGGGCGGGACCGCGGCGCTCGCTCATGTCGCCGCCTCGGCGTGGGCCGTGTCCGGCACGAGGCACCGGGCCGCGAGCTCGGCGTGGATCGCGCGCACCCGGGCGAGGAGCGCCTCCGGCGCGGCCGGCGGCGCGACCGGCCGGGAGGGGCGGAAGCGGGCCGCCGCAGCGTCGAGCGCGTCGCCCGGCTCGGCGCCGATCGCGGCGGCCAGCGCCGCGAGGTGCGGCCCGGGGTCGGCCGAAAGCCGGTCGTGGTCGATGAAGACGACGTGCGGCCCGGCGGCGGCCAGCGCCTCCTCGTAGGTGTCGGCCCAGTAGGTCAGCCAGAACTCCGGGCTGCCCGCCTCGGCCGGGTCGGGGGGCTCGGGGCCCCACGCGATCGGCTTCAGCGCCGCACCGAACTCGAAGTGGCCGAGCCCCTCCATGTAGCGGCGCGCGAAGGCGTCCTCGGCGTGGACCGCGAGGAAACGCTCGTGCTGGCGCAGGAGCGAGGCGGCCTGCGCGAAGGGGTCGCGCACCGGCACGACCACGGTCGCGTCGGGGAAGGCGGCGGCGATGAGCGGAAGGCGGGCGATGTTGGCGTTGTTCTTCGAGAGATAGCGCCGCGCCCCGCCGCCCTCGGCGGCGACGACCTTGGCCATGTGGGCGCGCAGGAACGCCTCGAAGGCCTGGTCGCGGGTCGCCTCGGTCCACGGCCGGATGCAGCCGTCGCGGTAGCGCTCCGGCCAGAACGCCATCCAGATCGTCTCCTCGAACGCCTCGGGGCTGTCGAAGCCGACCGCGACGCCGTCGCCGTGGGCGCGCTCGGCCGGCCGCGCCTCCTGCTGGAAGCGCCGGGCGGCGTCGGTCCAGATCAGCGGCAGCAGCGTGAACGGCATGTGGCGGTAGGTCGCCGCGGCGAACTCGGGCAGCCCGGCCAGCGCCTCGAGCAGCACCGTCGTCCCGGCGCGCGGCAGCGACGTGACGAAGACCGGGCGCCGGCCGTGGTCGGGCTCGATCCGGTCCTGGTACATGCGGGTCTCGATGTTCGCGAGCCGGCGCTGGGCGCGCAGCGTGCCGAAGGCGAGGCGGTGCAGGGCGCGGTCCACGGGACCGTAGGCTTCGGGCGTCATGTCAGGCGCTCCAGGGCGATCCAGGCCGCGACCGCGAGCAGGGTCGAGCCGACGAGGAAGGGCCAGCCGGTCGCGGCCGCGACGGCGTGGTCGAGCGAATAGAGGCCGACGGCGCTGCCGGCCCAGACGAGCAGGGCAGGGGCGCCGAGCGCCGCGATGGCGATCCCGACGAGCACGACGAAGCTCCGGAACAGCGCGCCCGCCGCCCTGCGGGCGGCGGCCTCCTTGGCGTCGTCGCCGAGCCCGGCGTCCGAGAGGGTCGCGGCCGCGCCCCTTGCGGTGCGCAGCGCGGCGGCGCCGGTCTCGGCGGCACCGAGGGCCTTCAGCAGCCCGACGAAGACGAGCACGCCCGCGATCAGGGCGACGAAGCTCACTTGTCGGCCCCGTCCTCCGGCCCGCGCACGGCCGGCCGGCGCAGCATGCGCTTGACCGGGTACCAGACGAAGCCGACCACCGCGAGGCAGATGGCGCCGAGGAAGGCGAGAATCGTGCCGATCGCCGTCAGCCCCGCGCCGGGCCCGACATAGGCGAGCGCGGCCTCGGGAACGAGGCCGAGGGCGGCCACGGCCACGATCCAGGTGAAAATGAGACGAATCATCGGAATCTCCTCAACAGGGAAATGGGTACATGGATAAGTGTGGGTATTCTCGCGGGTTTTGTCCAACGGCTGGGCAGAGACCCGCCGACCGGGCCGCGGGCGCCCCGCGTCACAGGTCCATCCGCACGTAGCGGTCGCGCATCTCGCGCGGCGAGACGCCGTAGGCCTCGCGGAAGCGGTGATAGAACTGGCTCGTCGAGGTGAAGCCCGCGGCCTCGACCACCGCCGGGATCGCCATCGTGCTCTCGACGAGGAGCGCCCGCGCCCGCATCAGCCGCATCCGCGCCAGAAACTGCCGCGGGGCGATGTGCATGACCCGCCCGAAAAGCGTGATCGCATAGTTCTCGTGGAGGCCGGTGACCGCGGTGATGTCGGCGTTCCTGAGCGGCCGGTCGAGGTTCTCGAGGATGAAGCGGATCATCTCGACGACATGCCCGATGTGGGTCGAGGTCAGCCCGCGCTCGGCGTTCCAGTCGATCCGCGGCGGCACCAGATAGCCGAGCGGCTCGGTCAGGAGCCGCCGGAAGAGCGCGTTCAGCTCCATCTTCACCACCTCGACGCGCTCGAAGTTCCCCGACCGGTAGTCGCCGTACCAGCGCCCGATCGCCGCCCCGTCGCACAGCCCGGGCGCGATCGCGACGATCGCGCCGGAGAACAGCGTGACCTGGAGGCGGCCGACGAAGGACATGAGCAGGAAGGCGTCGATCGGCAGGTAGATGTTGCTCAACGTCGCCTCGCCCGGCCCGTGGCGCTCGACGGCGACGAGCTGGTGCGGAACCCCGGCCCAGAAGCACGCCGTCGTGCCCGCCGGCACCCGCACCGGCTGGCCGTTGAAGTCGTAGAGCAGGTCCGCGTCGCAGTGGTTGAGCTCGATGTGCCCGTGCCAGTGCGCCGCCTCCATCAGGTGCGGCCGGAACTGGCGGATGCCGAAGCGGCCGAAGGCGCGGGTGCGCGAATAGAACCGCCGCTCGTGCCGCGCCAGCCCCGCCTGCCGATCCTCCGCCACCGCCCGCCCCCCGAATCTTAGAAACCCGGAAGAGATTATCCCGAATCGACATTGCGGCGCGAGGGGCGGGCGTGAGATCGTCGAGCTGTCCCGACGGCCGCGTTCGGCGCGGGCGGGTCGGCGCAATCAGAAGAAGAGGCCCGGCTGAGCGGGCACCAGGAGGAAAGATGATCCACAGAATGCAGCATCTCGCCCTCGCGGCGCTTCTGGCCGGCGTGTCGCCCCTCGCCGTCGTGGCGCAGGACGCCGCGCCCGCCCCGCTGCCCGCGCCGCCGGACTTCCCGGCCCAGGGCAAGCCGACGCTCGTCGATCGGTCGGCCATCCTCGGGTACGAGGCGCTGCCCGCCTACTCCGAGCCCGAGTGGGTGACGTCGCAGTTCGTCGACACCGGCAAGCTGCCGCCCGTCGCCGAGCGCCTGCCCAAGGAGCCGCTCGTCTACCGGACCGCGAACATGCCCGACGGCGTCGGCGTCTACGGCGACGTCATGCGCCACGTCATCGGCGGCCGCCCCGAGGGCTGGAACTACATGGCCGGCCAGAACCAGGGCTGGGGCGGCATCGACATCGGCATGTTCGAGTGCCTGACCCGCACCGGGCCGCTCTTCCAGGTCACGGCCGACGACCTCGAGCCGCTGCCGAACCTCGCGAAGAGCTGGGAGTGGTCGGAGGACGGCAGGGAGCTCACCCTCCACCTGATCGAGGGCGCCAGGTGGTCCGACGGCGATCCCTTCGACGCCGAGGACGTGATGTTCTACTGGGACGACCACGTCGTCGACCCCGAGCTCACGCCGCTCAACGGCGCCTCGCCCGAGACCTTCGGCGTCGGCACGACGCTGACCAGGATCGACGACTACACGGTGAAGTTCACCACCGAGACCCCGTTCCCCGCCGGCCTCGTCTACGCGCTCGCCTACGGGACGTTCTGCCCCGGCCCGAGCCACGTGATGAAGCCCGTGCACCCGAAGTACTCGGACAACACCTATGACCAGTACACCAACGCCTTCCCGCCGACGTTCCTGAACTTCCCGGTGATGGGCGCGTGGGTGCCGGTCGAGTACCGCCCCGACGACATCATCGTCCTCCGCCGCAACCCCTACTACTGGAAGGTCGACGAGGAGGGCCACCAGCTCCCCTACCTCGACGAGCTCACCTACCGCCTCTCGACCTGGGCCGACCGCGACGTGCAGGCGGTGGCCGGCACCGGCGACTTCTCCAACCTCGAGCAGCCCGAGAACTTCGTCGAGTCGCTGAAGCGCGCCGCCGAGGAGACCGCCCCCGCCCGCCTCGAGTTCGGCCCGCGGATCATCGGCTACTCGATGTACCCGAACTACTCGGCCAACGGCTGGGGCTCGCCCGACGCCCGCGCGCAGGCGGTGCGCGAGCTCAACCGCAACCTCGACTTCCGCAAGGCGGTCACCTCCGCCATCGACCGCGCCCGCCTCGGCAACTCGCTGGTCAAGGGGCCGTTCACGGCGATCTATCCGGGCGGCCTGATGGCCGACTCCGCCTACTACGACGCCGAAAGCTCGGTCTACTATCCGTTCTCGATCGAGGCGGCGAAGGCCGAGCTCGCCAGCGTCGGGCTGACCGACACCGACGGCAACGGCTTCGTCAACTTCCCCGAGGGCACCGCCGGCGGTCAGGACGTGCAGATCGTCCTTCTCGCCACCGGCGACTACCAGACCGACAAGACGATCGCCGAGGCGGTGGTCGCGATGCTCGGCGACGCCGGCCTCAAGGTCGTGCTCAACACCCAGACCGGCAACACCCGCGACGCCGACGAACAGTCCGGCCGCTTCGACTGGTCGCTGCGCCGCAACGACTCCGAGCTCATCACCGTCGTCCAGAACACCTCGCGGCTCGCGCCCGTCGGCCCGCGGACGGCGCGGATGCACATGGCGAACGACGCCGGCGAGATCGACCTGCTGCCGGTCGAGGAGCAGCTCGTCGCCACCATCGACGCCTTCGTGGCCAGCCGCGACGCCGACGAGCGCAAGGCGCTGATGCAGGAGTACCAGAAGCTCTTCACCGAGAACGTCTACGCCGTCGGCCTCACCCAGTATCCGGGCGCGCTCGTCGTCAACAAGCGTTTCTCCAACGTCCCGCCGGGCACGCCGATCATGATGTACAACTGGGCCGAGGACTCGGTGATGCGCGAGCGCCTGTGGGTCGCGGCCGACGCCCAGGACGGCAGCAGCCGCGAGCTGCACCCGAAGACGCTCCCCGGTGCGCCGGGCGGCCCGGGGCCGGTCTCCGAGTAGGTCCGCGGTCGCGGCGGCCTTCGCCGCGACCCCTTCCTGATCGCGGGCGCCACCGCGCGCCCGCCCCCTCCTGCCAGTCGAGGATCCGCGATGATCCGTTTCCTGCTCGTCCGGGTGCTCCAGGCGATCCCGGTGCTCGTCGTCATGAGCATGATCACCTTCGTGATCATCAATGCCCCGCCCGGCGACTACGCCGACTTCATCCGCTCCAACATGATCACCCAGGGCAACGCCAGCTTCGCCGCCGCCGACGCCGCCGCCGAGCGTTACCGCGAGGAGCACGGCCTCAACGACCCGCTCGTCGTCCAGTACTTCCGCTGGATCGGCGGCATCGTCACCCGCGGCGACTTCGGCTGGTCCTACTTCTACAACCGCCCGGTCTCCGAGGTCGTCGGCGAGCGCCTGCCGCGGACGATCGCGCTCGCCCTCGTCTGCCACTTCCTCGCCTCGGTCTTCGGCATCGGCTTCGGCATCCTCGCCGCGACCCGGCAGTACTCGTGGGTCGACACCATCCTCTCGTTCGTCTCCTTCCTCGGGATGACGATCCCGCGCTTCCTGCTCGCGCTCATCATCCTCTACGTCCTCGCCTTCAAGCTCGACGTCCAGGAGATCGGCAGCTTCTACTCCGCCCAGTACGGCGGCGCGCCGTGGAGCTGGGGCAAGTTCGTCAACCTCGTCCAGCACATCTGGCCGGTGGTCTTCGTCGCGACGATGGGCGGGCTCGCCTACAACATGCGGGTGATGCGGGGGAACCTGCTCGACACCCTCAACGCCCAGTACGTCGAGACCGCCCGCGCCAAGGGCCTCTCCGAGGGCGCCGTCATCATGAAGCACGCGGTCCCGAACGCGCTGCACCCGCTCGTCGCCTACCAGGGCGTCGTCCTCCCCTACATGCTGACCGGCGAGATCGAGGTCGCCATCGTCTTCGCGCTGGCGACCGTCGGCCCGGCGATCGTCTCCTCGATGCAGATCGGCGACGTCAACGTCACCGCGACCCTGCTCCTCGTCCTCGGCGCCACGCTCATCGTCGGCAACATCATCGCCGACCTCCTCCTCGCCGCGCTCGACCCGCGCATCCGGGTGGGGAACGAGGCATGACCCCCACCCGCCCCCAGCCGCCCGGCGACGACCCGCTCGTCCCCGAGCGCAGCATCAGCGACCAGATGGTCCCCGAGGTCGGCGACCGCGCCCCCCTCCCGGCCCCCGGCGAGGAGGAGGCCGACGCCCGCGTCACCACCGTCTCGACCGAGAGCCAGAGCTACGCGAGCCTCGTCTGGCGCCGGCTGCGCAAGTCCGTGCCCGGGGTGATCGGCGTCGTCCTCGTGACCCTGCTCCTCGTCGTCTCGGTCTTCGCCGATTTCTTCGCGCCGGTGCAGCCGAACGCCGCCGCCACCGCCTTCGCCCCGCCCGACCGCATCAGCTGGTACGTCCCGGACGAGGGCTGGCGGCTGACGCCGGTCGCCTTCCCGATCACCGAGACCGACGAGCTCGACCCGATCACCTTCCAGCCGGTGATCGGCCCCGACTTCGCCAACCCGCGCCCGATCCGCTTCTTCGTCCCCGGCTGGGACTACAAGCTCCTCGGCGTCGTCCCCACGAACCGCCACTTCATCGGCCTCGCCGACGGGACACCGCTGCACATCCTCGGCACCGACAAGCTCGGCCGCGACATCTTCTCGCGCGGCATCGTCGGCAGCCGCATCTCGCTCGCGATCGCGCTCTCCTCGATCGCGCTCATCACCATCGTCGGCACGCTGACCGGCATCGCCTCGGGCTACATCGGCGGCCGCTTCGACCTGTGGTTCCAGCGCTTCGTCGAGATCATCCTCGCCTTCCCCCAGCTCCCCTTCTACCTCACCCTCGCGACGCTGATCCCGGTCACCGCCCCCTCGGGCCTCTTCCTCACCTTCGTCGTCCTCGTCATCGTCGGCCTCGGCTGGGCCCAGCTCTCCCGCGAGGTCCGCTCCAAGACGATGGCGCTCGCCCGCGTCGACTACGTCCGCGCCGCGATGGCGGTCGGCGCCAGCGACGGGCGGATCATCACCCGCCACATCCTCCCGAACGTGATGAGCCACGTCATCGTCTCGATCACCCTCGGCATCCCGACCATCGTCCTGCTCGAGAGCTTCCTCGGCTTCCTCGGCTTCGCGGTGAAGCCGCCGCTGATCTCCTGGGGCCTGATGCTCCAGGACGCCGGCACCTTCTCGGTGATCGGCTCCTACCCGTGGATCCTCTCCCCCGTCGCCTTCGTCCTCGTCACCGTCTTCGCCTTCAACGCGCTCGGCGACGGCCTGCGCGACGCGATCGACCCCTACTGAGGCCGGCCCCATGAACGCCCCGACACATCCCTCCACCCCCGGCGACATCGTCCTCGACGCCCACCGCGTCGGCGTCTCCTTCAAGGTCGACGGCGGCACCGTCGAGGCGGTGCGCGACGTCTCCTTCCGGCTCCGCAAGGGCGAGACCATCGCCCTCGTCGGCGAGTCGGGCTCGGGCAAGTCCGTCACCGCCCGCGCCGTCATGCGCCTCCTCTCCAAGCGCGCCACCGTCTCCGACGCCACCCGCATCGCCTACGCCGGCGAGGACATGGCCCACATGTCGCTCGCGCGGATGCGCGCGCTCCGCGGCAACCGCATCTCGATGATCTTCCAGGAGCCGATGTCGTCCCTGAACCCGGTCTACACCATCGGCAGCCAGCTCTGCGAAGGCCTCCGCCTCCACCAGAGGCTCGGCCGCGCCGATGCCATGACGCGGGCGCGGGAGCTGCTGGAAGAGGTCCGGATCCCCGACCCCGAGGCCCGCCTCAAGCAGTACCCCCACCAGCTCTCCGGCGGCCAGCGCCAGCGGGTGATGATCGCGATGGCGCTCGCCAACCGCCCCGACGTCCTCATCGCCGACGAGCCGACCACCGCGCTCGACGTGACGGTGCAGGCCCAGATCCTCCACCTCATCGACGAGCTCAAGGCCCGCTACGGCATGGGCGTCGTCCTCATCACCCACGACCTCACCGTCGTCCGCCAGTTCGCCGACCACGTCTACGTCATGCAGCACGGCCAGGTTCGCGAGGAGGGTCCGACCGAGCGCATCTTCACCGCGCCCGAGCACCCCTACACCCGGCGCCTGCTCGGCTCGGAGCCGAAGGGCGTCGCCAACCCCTGCGACGAGGCCGCCGAGACCGTGCTCGAGGGCCGCGACGTCCGCGTCACCTTCACGCTTCGCCGTGGCGGCGCCTTCCGCGGCTCGAGCTACGACCTCCAGGCCGTCGACGGCCTCTCGCTCGACCTCAAGCGCGGCGAGACCCTCGGCATCGTCGGCGAGTCGGGCTCGGGGAAAACCACCTTCGGCATGGCCCTGATGCGGATCGGCAAGCTCACCTCCGGCCGCGTCGTCTTCATGGGCGAGGACATCGAAGCCTTCACCCGCCGCCAGATGCAGCCCCTGCGGTCGCGGATGCAGATCGTCTTCCAGGACCCCTTCGCCTCGCTGAACCCGCGCATGTCGGTGCGCCAGCTCATCGAGGAAGGCCTGATCGTCAACCACATCGGCTCGGGCGCCCGCGACCGCTTCGAGCGGGTCAAGGCGGCGCTGCGCGACTCCGGCCTCCCCGACACCATCACCGCGCGCTTCCCGCACGAGTTCTCCGGCGGCCAGCGCCAGCGCCTCGCCATCGCCCGCGCCATCGCCCTCGAGCCCGAGTTCATCCTCCTCGACGAGCCGACCTCGGCGCTCGACCTCTCGGTGCAGGCCCAGATCATCGACCTCCTCCGTCGCCTCCAGCGCGAGCGCGGCCTCTCCTACCTCTTCATCAGCCACGACCTGAAGGTCGTCCGCGCCCTCTGCCACCGCGTCATCGTCATGCAGAACGGCCGCATCGTCGAGGAAGGCCCGGTCGCCGAGGTGCTGGTGAACCCCCGGACCGACTACACCCGCCGGCTCGTCCGCGCGGCCTTCGAAATCGCAGCCTGAGGCAGGACCCATGACCAAGATCACCTTCATCGGCGCCGGCTCGACGGTGTTCACCAAGAACATCGCCGGCGACATCCTCCAGCGCCCGGCGCTCGCCGACGCCGAGATCCGCCTGATGGACATCGACCCCCGGCGCCTCGCCGAGTCCGAGATCGTCGTCGGCAAGCTCGCCCAGACCCTCGGCGTCCCCGCGACCGTCCGCACCTTCAGCGACCAGCGCGCCGCCCTCGACGGCACCGACTTCGTCGTCGTCGCCTTCCAGATCGGCGGCTACGACCCGTGCACGATCACCGACTTCGAGATCCCGAAGAAGTTCGGCCTGCGCCAGACCATCGCCGACACCCTCGGCATCGGCGGCATCATGCGCGGCCTGCGCACCGTCCCCCACCTGTGGAAGATCTGCGAGGATCTGCGCGCCGTCGCCCCGAACGCCATCATGCTCCAGTACGTCAACCCGATGGCGATCAACACCTGGGCGATCGCCGCGAAGTACCCCGAGATCCGCCAGGTCGGCCTCTGCCACTCGGTCCAGGGCACGGCGATGGAGCTCGCCCGCGACCTCGACATCCCCGTCTCCGAGCTCCGCTACAAGGCCGCCGGCATCAACCACATGGCCTTCTACCTGAACTTCGAGCACCGCCAGCCCGACGGCTCCTACCGCGACCTCTACCCGGCGCTCTTCGAAGGCTACCGCGCCGGCCGCATCCCCAAGCCCTCGCACTGGAACGCCCGCTGCCCGAACCGGGTGCGCTACGAGATGATGACCCGCCTCGGCTACTTCGTCACCGAGAGCTCGGAGCACTTCGCCGAATACACCCCGTGGTTCATCAAGCGCGACCGCCCGGACCTCATCGAGAAGTTCGGCATCCCGCTCGACGAGTACCCCAAGCGCTGCGTCGAGCAGATCGCCCGCTGGGAGAAGCAGGCGGCGGCCTACAAGAGCGCCAACACCATCGAGGTCGAGAACTCCAAGGAGTACGCCAGCGCCATCGTCAACTCCGTCGTCACCGGCGAGCCCTCGGTGATCTACGGCAACTTCGGCAACCGCGGCTACATCCCCCAGCTCCCCGACGGCTGCGCGGTGGAAGTCCCGACCCTCGTCGACGACAACGGCCTCCAGCCGACCGTCGTCCGCGACATCCCGCCCCAGCTCGTCGCGCTGATGCGCACCAACGTCAACGTCCAGGACCTGACCGTGCAGGCGCTGCTCACCGAGAACCCCGAGCACATCTACCACGCCGCCATGCTCGACCCGCACACCGCCGCCGAGCTCGACCTCGACCAGATCTGGGCGCTGACGACCGACCTCCTCGCCGCCCACGGCGACTGGCTCCCCGCCTTCGCCCGCGTCGAGAACCGCAAGGCCGGATAGCCCCGTGAATCATGGTTAGCGGAAGGTAAACGTCTCCGGACAAACCTCGCAATATCAATGACATGACCTGCGTCGCACGCGTGCGACGCGGGCCCTCAAATCGGAAGATCACCCCATGTCCTTCAAGATCGCCATCATCGGCGCCGGCAGCGTCGGCTTCACCAAGAAGCTCGTCTCCGACATCCTCACCGTGCCGGAGTTCGCCGGCATCGAGATCGCGCTGACCGACATCAACGCCCACAACCTCGACATGATCGCCCAGATCATCCGCAAGATCGTCGAGGTGAACGGCCTGCCGGCCAAGGTCACCGCCACCACCGACCGCCGCGAGGCCCTGACCGGCGCCCGCTACGTGATGAACTGCGTCCGCATCGGCGGCCTCGACGCCTTCGCCGACGACATCTCGATCCCGCTCAAGTACGGCGTCGACCAGTGCGTCGGCGACACCATCTGCGCCGGCGGCATCATGTACGGCCAGCGCGGCATCATGGCGATGCTCGACTTCTGCCGCGACATCCGCGAGGTCGCCGAGGAGGACGCCCTCCTTCTCAACTACGCCAACCCGATGGCGATGATGACCTGGGCGGCGCTCGAGCACGGCGGCGTCCGCACCGTCGGCCTCTGCCACGGCGTCCAGAACGGCCACCGCCAGATCGCCCGCGCCCTCAAGGCGCCGTTCGAGGACGTCGACGTCGTCTGCTCGGGCATCAACCACCAGACCTGGTACCTCGACATCCGCGTCAAGGGCCGCAAGGTCGAGGCGGACGAACTCCTCGCCGCCTTCGAGGCCCACCCGGTCTACGCCCGCCAGGAGAAGGTCCGCATCGACGTCCTCCGCCGTTTCGGCTTCTTCTCGACCGAGTCGAACGGCCACCTCTCCGAGTACCTGCCGTGGTACCGCAAGCGCCCCGACGAGATCCTGAACTGGATCGACCTCTCCGACTGGATCCACGGCGAGACCGGCGGCTACCTCCGCTACACCACCGAGAACCGCAACTGGTTCGAGGAGGACTTCCCGAGGTTCCTCGCCGAGGCCGGCAAGCCCCTCGCCGAGCACGCCCGCACCGACGAGCACGCCAGCCACATCCTCGAGGCCCTCGAGACCGGCCGCCCCTACCGCGGCCACTTCAACGTCCGCAACGGCGGCACGATCACCAACCTCCCCGAGGACTGCATCGTCGAGTCCCCGGGCTTCGTCGACCGCTTCGGCATCAACATGGTCGAGGGCATCACCCTGCCGCTCGCCTGCGCCGCCACCTGCTCGGCGAGCGTCCACGTCCAGCGCATGGCCGTGCAGGCCGCCGTCACCGGCGACGTCACCCTCCTCAAGCAGGCCGTCCTCCACGACCCCCTCGTCGGCGCGATCTGCACCCCCGACGAGGTCTGGCAGATGGTCGACGAGCTCCTCGTCGCCCAGGCCAAGTGGCTCCCCCAGTACGCCGCCGCCATCCCCGCCGCGAAGGAGCGCCTGAAGTCCCCGAAGGTCGCGACCCGCGAATGGAGGGGCGCCGCCCGCCAGACCGTCCGCACCGTCGACGAGCTCCGCGCCGGCGCCCGCGCCGCCACGGGCGCGACCCTCG
Organism: uncultured Rhodovulum sp.; assembly: GCA_964511815.1. Classification (GTDB taxonomy): domain Bacteria; phylum Pseudomonadota; class Alphaproteobacteria; order Rhodobacterales; family Rhodobacteraceae; genus Amaricoccus. The sequence continues at coordinate 7,517 of CAZEGY010000004.1, read as the reverse complement.
GGACCAAGCTGATGGGCTGACCGGCGCGCCCCCCGGGGGTGCGTCCCCACCGGCGGGCCGCCGCTCAGGACAGGTAGTCGCGGGTGATGTCCCAGTCGGGGAAGACGAGGTCGGCGCGGGTCGCGGTCGCGCCCTCCGCCTTCGCCGCGGCGAAGGCGTCGTCGAGGGCGGCGTTCATCCGCTCCTTCAGGGCGGCGAGGCTCTCCCGCACCCCCGAGAGCTGGCCGGAGAACAGCCCCTGCACCGTCTCGCCGATGCCCGCGACCGGGGCCTTGTAGAGACGCGACACCGTCGCGAGGTCCGGGTTCCGCGCGTAGGGGATCGGCGCGATCTTCACCTGCGCTTCCTGGAGCGCCAGCACCGCCCGCGCCTTCTCCGACAGGTCCGCGGCGGCGTTCGCCTCGGGGAAGAGCGCCGGGTTCGACGGCGAGGCGACGCGCGCCCACGCCGCCTGCCCCTCGGGCGTCCCGAGGATGCGGAAGACGTCGGCGGCGTGGTAGGGGTTCCGCGCCTTGGCGTTGACGTAGAGCATGTCGGCGATCGCCGGCAGCGCCATCGCGAACGTCCTGCCGTCCTTCCCCTTCGGCGCCGGGGTCGCGGCCAGGCCGAAGCCGAACTCCGGGACCGTCTCCTCCCAGATCTGCACGTTCCACGGGCCTTGCAGGATCATCCCCGCCGCGCCCTGCGCCACCAGCGCCCGCGCCTGTGGCGCGGTCAGCGACAGGAGGCCGGGAAAGGTGCTGCCGTCGTCGCGGATGGCGAGCAGGAGCTCGACCGCGGCGACGAACTCGGGGGCGTCGACGACGATCTCGCCGGTCCGGTAGTCGACCCCGGTGACGAAGCCCGCCGAGTTGGGCCCGCACGCGGCACCGGCGCGCTGGGCGAGGTTGATGGTGTTGTCCCCCCAGCGGTTCACCTGCGCGCCGCCGACGATGAGCCCGGGAACCCGCCCCTTCGAGGCCCGGGTGATCTGCCGCGCCGCGGCGCGAAACTCGTCCCAGGTCAGCGGCGCGTCCGGCCCCGGATCGAACTCGGTCAGCGCCATCGCCTCGGTGCCGAAGAGAAGCAGCGACGACGAGCGCCGGTCGCTGGTGTAGGGCAGGCCGTAGGTCCGCCCGTCGATGACGTTGACCCCCTCGATGAACGACCCCGCCGGGAAGCCCGCCCGCCACGCCGCGAAGTCCGCCACCAGGTCGTCGAGCGGCCGCACCCAGCCCGAGGCGACGGCGACCGCCGGCGGCATCCCGAGCGGCAGCACGAAGGCGTCGGGCGCCGTGCCGTTGCGCACCCCGAGCGGCACGACGGTGGCGATCTCCCGCCAGGGCAGACCGTCGAACACCACCTCGATGCCGCGCGCCTCGCCGTAGGCCGCGAAGAACGACTCGTAGAAGACCGCGTGCTGGTCGCCGATGTCGAGATAGCGGAGCGGGCCGTCCGCAGCCGGAAGGTCGCCCGGCGGGATCGCGAGGGCGAACTCGGCGGCGGACGCCCGCCCGGAGGGTCCGGCGGCGAGAAGTGCCGCGCCGCCGGCGAGGAAGGCGCGCCTCGGCACATGGCCGAGACGGTTCGTCCTCATCGCTCCCTCCTTGCCCCCTCGTTCCCACACGGTCGGGCTTGGGAACCGATGCTACCCGCCCGAGGCAAGAGAAGAAAATTCAAAGATCCGCTTGGGCGATCGAATAAGATTATCATGTCAGGCCTGCGGCTGCGTGGCGAAGTGCTCCCGGCACAGGTCGAGAAGCGCCTGGAACGGTGCGAAATCGGCATAGGTGCGCCGGTGGGTGGCGCCCGCCTGGAAGACGCCGCGACCGATCCCCATCGGCACCGTCCGGAGCGTGCCCTGCGGCTCGAGGTTCGCGAAGCCCTCGGGCAGGAAGCAGAGATAGTCCCCCCCGGTCAGGAGCTGCACGAGCAGCGCCAGCGAATCGGTCGACATGACGACCTCGGGCATGCACCCGGTATGTTCGCTGACGAGGTGCTCGGTCTCGACCGCATAGGTCGGCATCGCGGTGTAGACGAGCCACGGATAGCGGTGCAGGGCGTCGAAATCGTCCGGCGCGCAGGCGTGGATCGGGTGGCTCGCCCGTGCGAGGACGCGGTCGCGGAAGGTGCAGATGACGGCGGTCTCGATCTCGCGGTGGGTCGGCCGGGGGTCGGAGTGCACCCCGAGGCAGAGGTCGACCTGCCCCGACCGCAGCCGCTCCGAGAAGGTCGCCTCGGTCGGATTCTCGACCTCGATGTGCAGGCCGGGGAAGCGCGCGTGCAGCCGCGGCAGCACCGCGGGCAGCACGACGGCGGCCCACACCGGCCCGGCGCTCATCCGCATCACCCCGTGGAACTCGCCGCCGCCGTCGAGAAGCATCGCGCGCGACATCTCCCAGTCGCGCGACAGCCGCGACGCCACCGCCAGCACGCGCTCGCCGAAGCCCGTCAGCACCAGCCCGCGGGCCTCGCGAGTGAAGAGCGGGGCGCGGAAGTCCTCCTCGAGCAGCCGGATCGAGCGCGAGAGCGCCGGCTGGCTGATGTTCAACGCCGTGGCGGCGCGGCGAACGCTGCCATGCTCGACGACCGCACGGAAGCGGTCGAGGAGCCCGAGCCTGTCGATCAAGGTGATCCACTCCTGCTATCGTCCGAACCAAAAATGATAATCGATTCCTTTCGCACAGGCCAGTATTCTTAACGCCGGGCGCGCCCGGCGCGTGGTAACGAGGGAGAGCGGTACGTGCGGAAACTCGGGGTCGGGGTCCTCGGCTGCGGCGAGGCCGCCCAGATCATTCACGTCCCCACCCTGCTCCAGCTTCCCGACCTGTTCACGATCGCGGCACTCCACGACGCCTCGCCCTCGGTCACCGCCGCGCTCGCGGGGACGCTCCCGGGCGCGCGGCCCTGCGCCGACGTGGCGGCGCTCGTCGCGTGCCCCGACGTCGACGCGGTGCTGGTGGCGACGCCGAGCGCCCTCCACGCCGCGCACGCGATCGCGGCGATGCGGGCCGGCAAGGACGTGCTGATCGAGAAGCCGATGTGCGTCACCCGCGCCGAGGCCGCGGCGCTCGCCGCCGCCGAGGCCGAGACCGGCCGCATCGTCCAGGTCGGCTACATGCGCCGATTCGCGCCCGCCTTCCTCGACGCCGCGGCGATCCTCGACACCTGCCGCGGCGACATCAACCACGCCCACGTCCGCGACGTCGTCGGCCGAAACCCGGCGTTCATGGCCGAGATCGCCAGCGTCGTCCGCGGCGACGACGTGCCCGCGGCGGCGCGGAGCGCCCTCGCCGCGGCGCAGTCGGCGGCGCTGACCGAGGCGGTCGGCACCGACGCGGGCCCGCGGGCGCAGGGCTACACCCTGCTCCTCGAGCTCGCCTCCCACGACCTCTCGGCGATGCGCGGGCTCCTCGGCACGCCCGGCGACGTGCTCTGCGCGACGATGCGGCGGGACGGGCGCTTCCTCTCGGCGGTCTTCGACTACGGCGACTTCGTCTGCGCCTTCGAGACCGGAAGGGACGCCATCCCGCGCTTCGACACCAGCATCGAGGTCCTCACCGAGCGCGGGGTGGTGCGGGTCGACTACGATACCCCCTACATCCGCCACCAGCCGGCCCGGCTGACGGTGACCGAGGCGTGCACGGCGACGGGGGTCACCGTCCGCGAGAGCTACCCGACGCGCCAGGACGCCTTCGTCCCCGAGTGGCGCGCCTTCCACCGCTCGGTGATCGCGCGCACCCCGCCGAAGACCTCGCTCGCCGACGCCGCCGCCGACCTCGAGCTCATCGCCCGGATGATGGCCATCCTGCGGTGACGCCCTCCGGCGGCCGGGCGCGCCCGCGACCCGCGACCCCCCGCGACCCCGGCGGCGATTGCCGGCACCCGGGCCATCGGGCAGGATGCGGCGAGGCCCGGCGCCAGGTCCGGGCGGACAGGGGAGGACGACATGGCGAGGCTGCTGGTGATCTACAAGGCGCCGAAGGACCCGGCGGCATTCGACCGCTACTACGCCGCGACCCACGTCCCGCTCGCGAAGCAGCTGCCCGGCCTCCGCGGCTACGACGTCAGCACCGGTCCGGTGGCGGCGCCGGGTGGCGGCGCCTCCGGGGTGCACCTCGTCGCGACGCTCACCTTCGACTCGGTCGAGGCGATCACCGCGGCGCTCGGCTCGCCCGAGGGCCGGGCGGCGGCGGGCGATCTCGCCAACTTCGCCGACGGCGGCGCCGAGCTCTACGTCTACGAGACCGCCGACGCGTGAGCGCCGCCTCGGGGGCGGCCGCGGCGAGCTGGAAGACCGCCTGGCGCTCGTTCTACTCCGCCGACGCGCCCGAGCCCGACGATCCGGCGATCGACCCGGGACGGACCGGCCTTCTCGTCATCGACGTCCAGAACGTCTACGTCGCGCGCCCGGACCGCGACATCCTCGGCATGGCCGAGCGCCGGCGCTTCGACGCGTGGACGCCGTTCCACGCCCGCCTGACCGGCACGGTGATCCCGCGGACGGCGGCGATGCTCGCCGCCTGCCGCGCCGCCGGCATCGCCTGCTTCTTCGCGCGCATGGCCTGCCAGCGCGCCGACGGCCGCGACCGCGCCCCGGCCGCGACCCGCCCGGCGCTGGGCGGCGTGCTGCTCCCGAAGGACGACCACGCCGCGCAGATCGTCCCCGAACTGGCCCCCGAGGGCGACGAGATCGTGGTGACCAAGACGACCGACTCGGCCCTCGCGGGGACCAACCTCCGCCTCGTCCTCCGCAACATGGAGATCGACACCGTCCTCTGCGCCGGGGTCCTCACCGACCAGTGCGTGTCCTCGACCGTCCGCAGCCTCGCCGACGAGAGCTTCCGGGTGATCCTGCTCGAGGACTGCTGCGCCGCGGGCACCGACGCGCTCCACGCCCGCGCGCTCGAGACCCTGAACCTCGTCTACTGCCACGTCATGCGCTCCGACGAGCTCACCGCCCTCCTCGGCCGCTGACGGGGCCTACCCGAAGCGGCGCAGGTAGTCCTCGCACAGGGCGACGGTGCCCTCGGTGTAGGCGGCGCCCATCGACCGGGCGAGGTCGGTCTCGCCGTGGGAGCCGATCCACGCGACGAGAAGCAGCCGGCGGAGCATGACGAAGGTCGGGATCTCGGCGGCGTCCTCCGCCGCGAGCGGCGCGACCGTGCGGTAGCCGCGGACCCAGGCGTCGATCAGCCCCGGCACCTGCGGCTCGTGCTCGTGGAAGGAGACCGGCGTCGCCGCGTCGTACATGAACCAGCCGAAGCCGCAGTCGTCGAAATCGATGACCTTCACCGCGTCGCCGTCGACGAGGAGGTTGGCGAGGCGGAGGTCGCAGTGGATGAGGCCGAAGCGGTCCCGTCCCTTGCCGTAGGCGGCGAGGCGGCGGCCGATCGCGGCGACGGTGCGCGCGAAGAGCGCCGTCCGCGCCGCGTCGAGGCCGATGCCGTCGCGCCAGCGGCCCCAGTGCGGAGCGGCCTCGCCGAGGCTCGTGGCGAAGTCCCAGGTCAGGCGCTCGAAGCCCGGCGGCCGTGCCCACGCGCGGGCGTGGGCGTGCATCCGCGCCGTCACCGCCCCGAGGGTCTCGAAGGTGCCGGCGAGGTCGTCGCCGATCGTGGGCTCGGCGCCGCTCTCCCACTCGAAGAGCACCATGTTGCGCGCCGCGCCGAGCGCGGGGTGGGCCAGCGTCTGGATGAGCGCCCCGTCGCGCCCGGGCACCGGCTTCGGCGTCACCACGACCCCCGACCCGCGCAGCGCCTGCGCCCAGGCGAGTTCGGAGGCGATCGCCGCGGGCGAATGGTAGCCGGGGCGATGGATGCGCAGCGCGTAGCGGCGGCCGTCCCCGGCGCCGTC
>CAZEGY010000004.1:0-1585 GCA_964511815.1 uncultured Rhodovulum sp. | reverse complement strand
GCCGCGGGCGCGCCGCCGATCGGCCAGAGCGCCAGCGCGGCGTCGGCGAGCGCGGCGAGCCCGGCGAGCGGCGCCGCGCGGTCGCCGGCCGCGGCGCCCGCCTCCGTGCTCGCCTCCCCGGATGCGGTGGCGCGGTCGACGAGGGTCATGGGCGGTGCCTCCGGGGGCGCGCGTGCGCGATCTGCGGCGCGCTCCGGCGCCGCCGGCGAAGCTGCCCCGGCGACGCCGCGAAGGTCAAGCGCCGGTCTCGAGCGCCGGTCTCAGGCGCCGGTCGGCCCCTCGCCGCCCCGGGCGTGGTGGAGCCGGCACAGGCACTCGACCGGCTCGGCCTGGTTGGCCTGCACCTCGGCGTCGCCGGCGAGGCGGTCGAGGCGGCGGGCGAGCTCGATGTCGAGGGCGCTCAGGCCGTCGCAGGCGTGGGTGGTCAGCGTCACGTCGACGACGTTGTAGACGTTGCTCCACTCCGGGTGGTGGTTCATCTTCTCGGCGGCGAGGGCGGCGCGCGCCATGAACCCCCACGCCTCGGAGAAGCTCCGGAACTTCCAGATCTTGCGGATCGCGTCGCGGTCGGGGATCGCGCCCCAGCCGCCGGCGCCGAGCCCGGGGAGCGCCGCCTCGCGCGCCGCCGTGTCCAGTCGCTCGACCATCGCTCAGCCCTCCCGCTTCGGCATCGCCGCGTCGTCGAGCTCCCGCGCCCGGATCGCGGCCGGGCGGTCGGCGATCCGCGCCCAGTAGGCGCGGAACGCCGGGCGGTCCTCGATCGAGCCGAAGCGCAGGCCCCAGCCGACCTGCGACCCGACGTAGACGTCGGCGGCGGTGAAACGCGCCCCGGCGACGTAGCCGTCGCCCGAGACCGCCGCCTCGAGCGCGTCCATCACCCGGGGGAAGTCGCCGTAGCCGATCGTCCCGCGGCGCTCCTCGGGCACCTCGACCCCGAGGGATCGGTTGGTCACCGCCGCCTCGACCGGCCCCGCGGCGAAGAACAGCCAGCGGTAGTAGGCGCCGCGGTCCCCGCACGGCGGCGCGAGCTTGGCGTCGGGGAAGGTGTCGGCGAGCCACGCGCAGATCGCCGCGCACTCGGTAACGACGGTCGTCCGGTGGACGACGGTCGGGACCTTCGCCATCGGGTTGAGCGCGCGGTAGTCGGGCGTGCTCATCGGCGGGCCGTAGTCGAGGAACACCGTCCGGTAGGGCTGCCCGACCTCCTCGAGCATCCAGCGCACGATGCGGCCGCGCGACATCGGATTGGTGTAGAAGACGATCTCTTCGCTCATCGCCGGTGCCTCCCGTTCCACCGCGAGGCAGGGTAGGGCGGGACGCCGCCGACGCAAGGCGTCGGGTTTGCCTTTCCGCCTCCCGGGCGCAGTTGGTCGCAATCAGATTGTCGCCTCGATCGGGAGTTGAGACATGACCGTAACCACGTTCAGCACCTCGGTGTGGTCGACCGGGACGGACCCGGTCTATTCGTTCGCCGAGGACGGCGACGAGGTCCGCGTCCTCGCCGGCGTCACCCTCCACAGCCGCGGCGACGCGGTGATCGACGGCAGGTCGGGCTTCCAGGATCTCGTGGCGACGATCGACGGCA
>CAZEGY010000003.1:18593-26741 GCA_964511815.1 uncultured Rhodovulum sp. | reverse complement strand
CGCCCGGACACGAAAAGGCCCCGGTCGACCCCGGGGCCTTTTTCCGTTGCCCGGATCCCCGCCGCGCCGTTCCGCCCGGGGCCACACCCCGGGATCCGGTACGTGGAATGTACCTGCGATGTACGCGGGATGTACGGGCGCAGATTCCGCTAAAACCCGCCGCCTTCCTTCACTCCGGCGCCGCGCCCCCGATCAGCGCCTTCCGGTACGCCGCCCGGATCTCCTCCGTCGTCGCCTCGGCCTTCGCGACCTCGGCGCGGGCGGCCGCGACCTCGGCCTGAAGCTCCGCGACCCGCCGCCCCGCCTCCTCCTCGACCTCGGCGGCCCGCCATTCCGCCCGGCCCTTCGCCTCCTCCGCCGCGTGCAGCTGCGCCGCCATGTCGGCGGTCCGCGCCACGCTCCGCGGCCCGGAGGCGTTCATCCGCCCGAAGAACCACCGCAGGATCCAGCCGAGCAGGAACGCCGCGACGAGCGCCCCCGCGATCGCCAGCGTCAGCTCATTCCTGTCCATCGTCGTCCTCCCCGGACCCGTCCCCGGCGTCCGCCGCGGTGATGGCGATGCGCCGGTTCTGTGCCCGCCCCTCCTCGGTGCCGTTGTCGGCGACCGGCTGGCTCTCGCCGTATCCCTTCGCGACAAGTCCCTGAAGCGGCAGGTCTTCCCGCTTCACCGCCGCGAGCACCGCCTCGGCCCGCGCCTGGCTGAGCGCGAGGTTGCCGGCGTCCGAGCCCGACGAGTCGGTATGCCCGCCGACCTCGAGCGCCGCGTCGGGGCAGCCGCGCAGCACCCCGGCGACGGCGTTGACGATCGGGGCGCTGTCGTCGGTGATCTCGGCCGAGCCGGGCGCGAACTCGATCGAGTTCTCGCTCAGGATCGCGTCGAGCCGCGCGAGGCAGACCTCCGCCGGATCGCCCGACTGCCCCTGGGCGACGATGCTCTGCTCCGACCCCTCCGCCGCCTCGGCGGGCGCCTCGACCGGCGCCCCGGCGAGCCCCGGCAGCGTGAAGGCGATGCGCCGGTTCTCGGCGCGACCCTCGGCGGTGTCGTTGTCCGCCACCGGCTCGCTCTCGCCGTAGCCCTTTGCCGTCATTGCGAGAAGCGGCAGGTCGTCGCTGCGGAGCGCCCCGACCACCGCCCGCGCCCGCGCCTCGCTCAGCCGCTGGTTGCCGTCCTCCGAGCCCTGCGAATCGGTGTGCCCGCCGACCTCGAACGCCGCGTCCGGGCAGGTCCCGAGCGCCGTGCGCAGCCGGTCGATCGTCTCCCCGCTCTCCGGCGCGATCGTCGCCGAGCCGGCGGCGAACTGGATCGACGCCGAGCCGAGGATGTCGGCGATCTCGGCGGCACAGCTCGCCGTCGCGGCGTCGAGCGGCGGCAGCGTCGCCGCCGGGCCGTCCTCCGCCGGGAAGCCGCCCGGCGGCGCGAGCACGAACTCGATCCGCCGGTTCCGGGCGCGCCCGTCATCGGTGGCGTTGTCGTCGACCGGTCGCTCCGCACCGTAGCCGCGGGCGTCGAGCGCGATCAGCGGCAGGTCCGAGGCGTCGAGCGCGTCGACGACGGCCTGGGCCCGCTCGAGGCTGAGCGCCTGGTTCGCCGCGGCGTTGCCCTGCGAGTCGGTGTGCCCGGCGATCTCGAACTCGGCCCCCGGGCAGCCGCGCAGCACGTCGGCGATCGCCGCGATGGTGCCGCGGCTCTCGGGCACGATCTCGGCCGAGCCCCTGGCGAAGCGGATCGAGTCCGCGTCGAGGATCGCCGCGATCTGGTCGGCGCAGATCTCCGGCCGCGGCCGCGCCGCCCGCGCCGCCGCCGCCGCGGCCGCCGCGTCGAAGGCGACGTCGACCTCGACCCCCGCGGCGCCGAGCTTGCCGGCGAGCTGGGCGCGCAGCCGCTCGCCGAGCCCCGGCTCGATCCCCGAGCCCGCGACCGCCACCGTTTCCGGCGTCACCGTCATCCGGCCCGCGCGCACCCGCGCCAGCGCCTCGACCCCGGCGAGGACCCGTCCCGGCCAGCCGTCGGGCAACGCCGCATCGACCGCGGTCTCGTCGATCACCCGGTCGTGTCCGAAGAGCGACGCCGCGACGCTCGCGATCGCCGTGCCCGAGGCCGCGTCCTTCACCGGCCCGCTCAGGCGCACCATCCCGTCGTCGCCGAGCTCGGCGACGAACTCCGGCGCGTAGACCTGCGCCCCCTCGGCCGTCGTCTCCATGCGCGGCGGCACCACCGTCGCGAGCTGGAACACGTCGGGGAGCCCGCGGTCGAGGCCGTCGGAGATCGCCGCCAGCCGTTCGGCCGCGGTCTCCGCCGGCGCGGTCAGCTCGGCGGAGAGGTCGCGCAGCACGAAGCGCCCGCCGCCGAGCTCGGTCAGGGCCGCGAGCCCGCGCTCGACCGCCGCCGCCCACTCCGGCGACGGTGCCCCGAGCCCGACCGCGCAGGCCGCCTCGCCGGCCAGCCCCGCCGCCGTCGCCGCCGCGGCGATGCGCGCCGCCGTCTCGTCGCTGTCGGCGCTGCACGCGGCGAGCGTGAGCGCGTCCCCGTCGAGGCGGGCGTCGAACGCGAACGGCGCGATCACCGGCCGCGGCGCCGAGATGTCGAGATCGAGCGTCACGCCCGCCGGCGCGCCGCGCCCGAGCCGTGCGACGAGGGCCGCGCGTTCCTCGTCGCTGTCGGCGACGGCGATCACCGCGACCCGGCCCGGGGCGACGCTGACCTTGGCGCGCGGCAGCTGCGACACCACCGCGAGCCCGTAGCCGAGCGCCTCGCGCCAGCCCTCCGGCGCGGGGTCCGACGCCGCCTCGAGCATGTCGGTCACCCGTCCGTCGAGGCCGCCGGCGCCGAGGGCCGAGCGGATCACGTCGCGGCCGCCGGCCTCGGGCACGAGGCCGATGAGCGAGATGTCGTCCTCGTTGCGGAGCACCTCGAGCGCGAACGCGGGCGGCGCCAGCGGGCGGGCGGCGGCGACGGTGGTCGTGTCGGCGATGCGCGCCTCGGTGACGATCTGGCGGACGATCTCGTGGGCGCGGAAGCGGCCGGTCTCGTCGGGCGCGGCGCCGGCAAGGGTAACCTTCAGCCCGTCGGTCGCGACCTCGGCCCAGTCGATGCCGGCGGCGTCGAGCGCCGCGTCGAGGTCCGCCGCGGTCTCGCGCTCGAACCACAGGGTGGTGCGGACGGCGATCTCCCACGACGCCCAGACGACGGCGGCGAGCGCGACGATGGCGAAGAGGATGGCGCGCAGGCGCATGACGTCTCCCGTCCCCGGGGCCCCCTCGACCCGCCGGTCGTCTTAGGCGCCGCCGCCCACCGGATCAAGCCGGCGCCCTTCACGAGGCGGCGCGCAAGGGAGAGTCCCGCCACGGCGCCGCCGCAGCCGGCCGGAGTCGCGGCGGCCTCCCCCTCGCGGACGCCGCGTCAGGCTTGCCCCGCCCGGACGGCCTCCCTACCATCCCGTGCGCAGCCGCCGCGAGGAGAGAGGCATGGCGTACCGCGCCCCGGTCGAGGAGATGCGCTTCGTGCTCGACGCGGTGATCGGTGCCGGCCGGCTCGCCGGGACCGGGCGCTTCGCCGAGGCGACGCCCGAGACCGTCGACGCGGTGCTCGCCGAGGCCGCGCGCCTCGCCGAGGACGTGCTCGCGCCGCTCCGCCGCGCCGGCGACCTCGAGCCCGCCCGGCTCGAGAACGGCGTCGTCCGCACCACGCCCGGGTTCGCCGAGGCCTACCGGATCCTCGCCGACGGCGGCTGGGTCGGCGTCGCCGCGCCGGTCGCGCACGGCGGCATGGGCCTGCCGCTGACGCTCGCGACCTGCCTCGGCGAGATGTTCGGCGCGGCGAACCTCGCGCTCTCGCTCTGCCCCCTGCTCACGCAAGGCGCGATCGAGGCCCTCGACCACCACGCCTCCGACGCGCTGAAGGCGCTCTATCTCCCGAAGCTCGCCGCCGGGACGTGGACCGGCACGATGAACCTGACCGAGCCGCAGGCGGGCTCCGACGTCGGGGCGGTCCGCACCCGCGCCGAGGCCCGCGACGACGGCACCTTCGCGATCACCGGGCAGAAGATCTTCATCTCGTGGGGCGACCACGACGTCGCCGGGAACGTCTGCCACCTCGTCCTCGCCCGCCTGCCCGACGGCCCGCCCGGCACCCGCGGCATCTCGCTCTTCCTCGTGCCGAAGTTCATTCCCGACGCCGACGGCGCGCCCGGGGTCCGCAACGCCGTCCGGGCGGTGTCGCTCGAGCACAAGCTCGGGCTCCACGGCAGCCCGACCTGCGTCATGGCGTACGACGGCGCCACCGGCTGGCTCGTCGGCGAGCCCCACGCGGGCATGGCCGCGATGTTCACGATGATGAACAACGCCCGCCTCGGCGTCGGCGTCGAGGGGCTCTCCCAGGCCGAGGCGGCGCTGCAGGCGGCGACGGCCTTCGCCGCCGAGCGCCGGCAGGGCCGCACGGCCCGTCCCGGCGTCGACACGATCGCCGGCCACGCCGACGTCGCCCGGATGCTCGCGACGATGGCGGCGCTCACCGCCACCGCCCGGGCGATCTGCCTCGACTGTGCGCTTTCGCTCGACATGGCGACCGCCACCGGCGACGCCGGCTGGCGTGCCCGCGCCGCCTTCCTCACGCCGATCGCCAAGGCCTTCGGCACCGACACCGGCTGCGAGGTCGCCTCGCTCGCGGCCCAGGTCTTCGGCGGCATGGGCTACATCGAGGAGACCGGCGTCGCCCAGTACTGGCGCGACGTCCGCGTCACCGCGATCTACGAGGGCACCAACGGCATCCAGGCGATGGACCTCGTCGGCCGCAAGCTCGCCGACGGCGGCAACGCCGCCCGCGCCCTCCTCGCCGAGATGGGCGACACCGCCGCCGTCCGCCGCCTCGCCGAGGCGACGGACTGGATGCTCGCCGCCGCCGCGAACGACCGCTTCGCCGGCGCCGTCCCCTACCTCCGCGCCTTCGCGCTGGCGCTCGGTGGCCACTACCTCGCCAAGGCCGCCGCCGCCGATGCCCGCCGGGCACCGCTCGCGGCCTTCCACGCCGCCCACCTCCTCCCCGAGGTCGCGGGGCTCTGCGAGGCGGCCCGCGCCGGCGCCGAGGCGGTCTACGCCGCCGTCCCCGCTCCGTGAACCGCCCGGCGCTGCGCTTCCCCTTCGCCGAGCCTCCCGGGCCCGGCGAGGCGCTGCCCGTCGCGGAGGGCGTGCTCTGGGTGCGCCTGCCCCTCGCGATCCGGCCCGACCACGTCAACGCCTACGCCCTCGACGACGGCGACGGCTGGACGATCGTCGACACCGGCCTCGACTCGGCCCCGGTCCGCGCCGCCTGGGAGCGCGCCCTCGCCGGGCCGCTCGCCGGGCGGCCGGTGACCCGGGTGATCGTCACCCACCACCATCCCGACCACATCGGCCTCGCCGGCTGGTTCCGCGCCCGCGGTGCCGAGCTCTGGACGACGCGGACCGCCTGGCTCCTCGCCCGGATGCTGACCCTCGACGTGCAGGAGCGCCCGACGCCCGAGATGCTCGCCTTCTGGCGCGGCGCGGGGATGCCGCCCGACATGCTCGCGCGGCGGGCCGGGAGCCGCCCCTACAACCTCGCCGACGCGGTCCACCCGCTCGCCCTCGGCTATCGCCGCATCGTGCAGGGCGAGGAGATCGAGGCCGGCGGCCGGCGCTGGCGCGTCGAGATCGGCCACGGCCACGCCCCCGAGCAGGCGACGCTCTGGGGCGTCGGCCACGACCTCGTCATCGCCGGCGACCAGGTGCTCCCCGGCATCACCCCGAACGTCGGCGTCACCGCGACCGAGCCCGAGGCCGACCCGGTCGGCGACTGGCTCGCCTCCTGCCGCCGGCTCGCGCCGCTCGCGCACCCGGGGCACTTCGCGCTGCCCGGCCACCGGCAGCCGTTCTTCGGCCTCGACATCCGCCTCGCCGACCTCGCCCGCCATCAGGAGGAAAGCCTCGACCGCCTCGCGGACTTCCTCGCCACCGGGCCGCGCACCGCGACCGAGTGCTTCGAGACGCTGTTCGGCCGCCGCATCCCCGAGGCGATCTGGGGTCTCGCCCTCGCCGAGGCCGTCGGCCACCTCAATCACCTCCGCGCCACCGGCCGCGCCACCCGCACGCCGGGACCCGACGGGGCATACCTCTGGCGGAGCGGCGATTTTGCCCGCTGACAGCGGCGGAGGTTCGGGTTAGAACCCGGCGACGAGGACGCAGCGGAAGGCGAGGAGACGGCATGGCCGAGCACGTTCACCACGTGGAGCACGTTCAGGACGACCCGGCGACGGTCGACCGGCACCAGCGCACCTTCGACGGCTTCATCCGCTTCTGGGTCTACGTCTTCGGCGCCGCGATCGCCGTGCTGATCTTCCTCGCGATCTTCAACACCTGATCCGCCGACCGATCCAGCCGATGCGTCGTGTCCTGCTCGCGCTCGCGGCCGCGCTCCTGCTCGCCGGCTGCGAGTTCTACACGCCCGCCGCCCCGGAAGAGATCGCCCGCGCCCGCTACGTCAGCTCCGAGCCGCCGTCGATCACGCTCATGTCGATGGTCAACGCCCGCTCGGGCAAGTCCGCGCACGTCGGGCTCCTCGTCAACGGCGCGGAGCAGGTGCTCTTCGACCCGGCCGGCACCTTCACCCACCCCGACCTGCCGCGGGCGGGCGACGTCCACTACGGGATGACCCCGCGCTTCGTCGACTACTACGAGCGCTACCACGCCCGCTTCGACTACTACGTCGAGGCCCAGGAGGTGCCGGTCAGCCGTGCGGAGGCCGACCTCATCCTCGCCAACGCCCGGGCGCACGGCAAGTCGCTGAAGATGACCTGCGCGCTCGCCATGGCCGACGTGCTCCGCCCCGTCCCGCGCTTCGCCGACGCGCCGTCGTCGATCCAGCCCGAGGCGCTCAGGGCCTACTTCGCGGCGCTGCCCGGGGTCGAGACCCACTTCGTGCGGGACGCCGACGTCGGCAAGAACAACGTCTGGGAGGCCGCCGGCGCGCCGGCGGGCTGAGGCCCGGAAAACCGCCGCCATCGCCGCCGCCGATTGCCATGCGCGGGCGCGACCCCTATCTGACCGCATCCGGGAAGCAGGGAGCCCCGATGCACGATTCGAAGCTGCCCGACGGCGCGTCGCGGGATCCCGGCAAGGGCAGGCGCCTGCTCGGGGGGCGGCGGATCTCGTCGATCCTCGACGCCCTGCCCAAGGTCGTCTCCGGCGACCGCATCTCCTTCGGCGACCTCGTCGACGCCTTCGACGGCCGGGCCTACGGGCCGCTGATGGTGCTGTTCGCCGCCCCGAACATCCTGCCGGTGGCGCTCCCCGGGATCTCGGCGATCCTCGGGGTGCCGCTCATCCTGCTGACCGCGCAGCTGATGCTCGGCCGCCGGCGCCCGTGGCTGCCGGGCTTCGTGCGCCGGCGCTCGCTCTCGCGCCGCGACTTCGAGCGCTTCGTCGGCAAGGTCGTGCCGCGGCTGCGCCGCATCGAGACCTGGATCCGCCCGCGCTACCTCGTCCTCTCCGGCCCGATCGCCCGCCGCCTGATCGGGGCGGGCGGGCTCGTGCTCGCGACGATCATCTGCCTGCCGGTGCCGCTCGGCAACGCCGTCCCCGGGCTCGCGCTCGTGCTGATGGCGGTCGGCCTGCTCGGCCGCGACGGGCTCGCCGTCCTCGCCGGCGCCCTCGTCGGCGTCGCCGGCCTCGCCCTCGTCTCGGGCTTCATCTGGGGCCTGATCGAGGCCGGCACCCTCTTCGCCCGCCACGGCCTCGGGCTGTGAGCGATCCCCGCGAACGGGTCCCGAGGCGGCCGCAGGGCCCGCCGCCGCACGCGCGCGACTGGGGTCAAGTGACTGATACGGCTGGATTCTCCTTCGCGCGTCAACCCTCTGTTCACACTGTACGACAGATCGGGCTGAGGGCGGGATGAGGATGACCGCCGGGAAAGGAGGCCCCCATGCCGGCCAAGTCGAAAGCGCAGCAGAAGGCCGCCGGCGCGGCCCTCGCCGCGAAGCGCGGCGACATCGAGAGGAGCGACCTGAAGGGCGCGTCCCGCGAGATGGAATCGTCGATGACCGAGAAGGAGCTCGAGGAGCTCGCCTCGACGAAGCGCAAGGGCAAGCCCGAGCACGTCGCGAAGTGACCCCGGCGGGCGTGCCTCGGGCGTGCCTC
>CAZEGY010000003.1:6472-18493 GCA_964511815.1 uncultured Rhodovulum sp. | reverse complement strand
GCAAGCCCGAGCACGTCGCGAAGTGACCCCGGCGGGCGTGCCTCGGGCGTGCCTCGGGCGGGCCTCAGGCGCGCCCGCCCTCCGCGGACAGGTGCCAGGGGTCGATCGAGATCGAGCGCAGCGCCGCGGCCCACTTCTCCGCGTCCTTCTGGCCGAAGACGATGCCGACGTCGGCCGGCGCGATCAGCCAGCCGTTCGCCTGGATCTCGGCCTCGAGCTGCCCCGGCCCCCAGCCGGCATAGCCGAGGGCGAGGATCGCCTGCTGCGGCCCGGTGCCCCGGGCCATGTCCTGAAGGATGTCGATCGTCGCCGTCATCGAGAACTCGGGGGTGACGTGGCTCGATTCGCGCACCGAATAGTCGCTGGTGTGCAGCACGAACCCGCGGCCGTGCTCGACCGGCCCGCCGAAGTGGACCCGCGAGCGCTGGAGGTCGATCGACGCCGGGATCTTCAGCTGCGCGAGCAGGTCGGCGAAACTGAGCTCGGGCGTGGGCTTGTTGACGATGATCCCCATCGCCCCCTCGGCGGAGTGGGCGCAGAGAAAGATCACCGTGCGCTCGAAGCGCAGGTCGCCCATGCCGGGCATGGCGATCAGAAGCCGGCCGTCGAGGAAGGTGGCGTCGCGCTTGCTCATGGCGCGAATGTGGGCCGCTTCCGGCGCGAAGACAAGCAACCGCGCGACGTCGGCCGGCGGCGGCGGAGGCGCATCCGGCCCGGCCTCGCCGAGTTGTGACTCCCGTCCGGCCGCCGTTCGTGGCTATCTCCCCGCCATGCACCGCCTTTTCGCCCTCGGCCTGGCCTCCTTCGTCCCCCTCGCGCCGGCGCTCGGCGATCCGCCGTCGGTCGCGGGGCGGAGCGCCGCCAACGCCACGGTCGCGCTCATCGACGGCTGGGCCGAGACCGACGGCCGCCGCGTCGCCGGCATCGAGATCACCCTCGATCCCGCCTGGCACACCTACTGGCGCATCCCGGGCGAGGCCGGCATCCCGCCGACCTTCGACTGGTCGGGCTCGACCAACCTCGCCGAGGTCCGCTACGAGTGGCCGCGCCCGGAGATCATCGACAGCTACGGGATGCGGAGCTTCGGCTACGAGGGCGCGCTCGTCCTGCCGGTGCTCCTCAGCCCCAAGGACCCCGGCGCGCCGATGCAGGTCGACCTCGCGCTGTCCTTCGGGGTCTGCAACGACGTCTGCATCCAGGAGGACCGCCACGTCGTCACCCGATTCGCGCCCGGCGCCGGCTCCGGCGACGGCCGCGGGCGGATCGAGGCCGCCCTCGCCGAGCGCGCCCGCACTCCGGCCGAGGCCGGCGTCGCGACGGTGAGCTGCGAGCCCCGGGCGGGGAGCGACGGCTACGAGGTGACGGCGACGGTGACCTTCGACCGCCCCCAGCCCGCCGGCCAGGTCGCGGTGCTCGAGACCGCCCAGCCCGGCGTCTGGATCGGCGAGACCGCGAGCGAGTCGAGCGGCACGACGCTCGTCGCCCGCGCGCCCGTCGCCGCGCAGAGCGGGGCGGCGGGGCCGGTCCTCGAGCGCCACGGCCTGCGGCTCACCGTCCTCGACGGTCGCCGGGCGGTCGACATCCGCGGATGCCGGGCGCCGGGATAGGCGGCCGCCGCCGGCGGCGTCACGCCGGGACGGTCGGGTCGGCGAAGACGGCGATGCGGCGGATGCCGAGGCCGACGGTCGCGCCGCGGGCGAGCCCGAGGCCGTCCCAGGCGTCGCGCGGGACCTCGGCCTCGAGCGTGCGGCCGTCGCCGGTCGCGAGCTCGGCGCGGACGGTGGCGCCGTGGACGACGACGTGGACGAGGCGGGCCTCGGCGTAGGCGCCGGGGGCGCCCTGCGGCAGCAGCGCGAGGTCGTGGGAGCGGACGAAGCCCTGCGCCGGGCCGTCGCCGACGCCGGCGGCGATGGTGACGGCGTCGGCCGGCAGCGCCGCCCCGGCGAGCGTCGCGGCGCCGGCGCGGACCTCGACGGGGAAGCGGTTGGCGCCGCCGAGGAAGGTGTGCATGAACGCCGTCGCCGGATGGGCCTCGACCTCGGCCGGGGTGCCGGTCTGCTCGATGCGGCCGGCGTTCATCACCACGATGCGGTCGGCGACCTCGAGCGCCTCCTCCTGGTCGTGGGTGACGAAGATCGTCGTCACCGCGAGCTCGTCGTGGAGCTGGCGCAGCCAGCGGCGGAGGTCGCGGCGGACGGCGGCGTCGAGCGCCCCGAAGGGCTCGTCGAGGAGAAGGACCGAGGGCTCGATCGCCAGCGCCCGCGCCAGGGCGACGCGCTGGCGCTGGCCGCCCGAGAGCTGCGCCGGGAAGCGGTCGCCGAGGCCGTCGAGCTGGACGATGCCGAGCAGGCGCTCGACGCGGGCGCGGCGGTCGGCCTTCGACGGGCGGCGGTCGCCGGGCATGACCCGCATCCCGAAGTCGACGTTCTGGCGCACGGTCATGTGGCGGAAGAGGGCGTAGTGCTGGAACACGAGCCCGATCCGGCGCTCGCCGGCGGAGAGGTCGGTGGCGTCGCGGCCGTCGATGAAGATCCGGCCCGAATCGGCGAAGTCGAGCCCGGCGATGAGGCGGAGGAGCGTGGTCTTGCCCGACCCCGACGGCCCGAGGAGCGCGAGGAGCTCGCCCTCGCCGATGTCGAGGGAGAGGTCGTTGACCGCGGCGAAGGTCTCGAAGCGGCGCGAGACGTGGTCGATGACGATGCTCATTGCTGCCGCGCCTCCATCAGGTACTTGATCCCGAGCGTCGCGACGGCGAGGAGCGCGAGGGTCGAGGCGGCGGCGAAGGCGCCGGCGATGTTGAAGTCGTTGTAGAGCTGCTCGATCTGGAGCGGCAGGGTGTTGGTCTGGCCGCGGATCGCGCCGGCGACGACCGAGACCGCGCCGAACTCGCCCATCGAGCGGGCGTTGGTCAGCAGCGCGCCGTAGAGGAGCGCCCAGCGGACGTTCGGCAGCGTCACGAGGCGGAAGGTCTGCCACGGGCGCGCGCCGAGCGACAGCGCCGCCTCCTCGTCCTCGGAGCCCTGCGCCTGCATCAGCGGGATGAGCTCGCGGGCGACGAACGGCGCGGTGACGAAGAGGCTGACGAGGACGATCGCCGGCACGGTGAACATGATCTGCACGCCCCAGGACTGGAGCGTCGGGCCGAGCAGGCCCTGCTGGCCGTAGAGGAACAGGTAGATCGTGCCGGCGACGATCGGCGAGACCGAGAACGGGATCTCGATGAGCGAGATCATCAGCTTGCGCCCCGGGAACTCGTAGCGCGCCACCGCCCAGGCGGTGGCGATGCCGAAGACGATGTTGACCGGCACGACGATGACCGCGGTCAGCACCGTGAGGAAGATCGCGTGCAGCGTGTCGGGGGCGGTGATGTTCTTCGCGTACGCGCCGAGCCCGTCGGCGAAGGCCGAGACGAAGATGAGCAGGAGCGGCGCGACGAGCGTCAGCGCCGCGATGACGAGCGCCAGCGCGATGAGGAACGCGCGGCCCCGGTCGCGGCCCGGGTCGCGACGGGGTCCGTCAGCCGCGGCGCGCATGGCGGAGGGCCCAGGCCTGAAGGCTGTTGGTGACGAAGAGCAGCACGAAGGCGGTGAGGAGGAGCACCGAGGCGAGCGCGGCCGCCGCGCCGTAGCTGTACTCGTCGAGCCGGATGAAGATGAGGAGCGAGGTGACCTCGGTCACCATCGGGATGTTGCCGGCGATGAACACCACCGCGCCGAACTCGCCGAGCGAGCGGGCGAACGACATGGTCGCGCCGGCGAGGAAGGCGGGCAGGATCAGCGGCCAGATCACGAAGGCGAAGGTCTGCCACGGCCGGGCGCCGAGGGTCCGCGCCGCCTCCTCGACGTCGGCCGACACGTCCTCGAGCACCGGCTGGACGGTGCGGACGACGAAGGGGATCGAGGTGAAGAACATCGCCGCCATGATCCCGAGGGGGGTGTAGGCGACCTTGATGCCGAGGGGCTCGAGCAGGCGCCCGAACCAGCCGTTCGGCCCGAGGAGGGTGACGAGCGTCACCCCGGCGACGGCGGTCGGCAGCGCGAAGGGCAGGTCGACGAGGCCGTCGAGGAGCCGCCGGCCGGGGAAGCGGTAGCGGGTCAGCACCCAGGCGAAGAGCAGGCCGACGAGGGCGTTGAAGACGGTCGCGGCGAGGGCGCAGGTCACGGTGATGCGGAAGGACGCGAGCGAGCGCGGCGCGGTGATCACCCTCCAGTACTGCTCCCAGCCGAGGCTCGCGGTCTTGATCGCCATCGCGACGAGCGGCAGCAGGATGACGAGCGCGAAGTAGGTGAGCGCGATGCCCATCGACAGCCCGAAGCCGGGCATGACCCGGCGGCGACGTTCGAGGGCGGTGAGGGACATGCGGGAAAAGCTCCGGGCGGTGCGCCGCGGCGGCCATGCCAGCCCGGCGCCGGAATGGCAAGACGGCCGCCCGGGTGCCGGGCGGCCGTCTGCCGGGATCGGGCGGGCCTACTGGGCGACGAAGACCTCGTCGAGGAGGCCGCCGTCGGCGAAGTGCTCCTCGGTCGCCTGCTGCCAGCCGCCGAACTCCTCCTCGACGGTGTAGAGCTCGACCTGCGGGAACTGGTCGGCGTGGGCGGCCATCACCGCCTCGTCGCTCACCCGGTTGTCGAAGCCGACGATGATCTCCTGGGCCTTGGGCTGGTAGAGGTAGTCGAGGTAGGCCTCGGCCTCGGCGCGGCTGCCGCGCGCGTCGACGACCTTGTCGACGACCGCGACCGGGAACTCGGCGATGAGGCTGACCGGCGGCACCACGGCGGTGACCTTGTCGGCGCCGTACTGCTTGGCGATCGCCCCGGTCTCGGCCTCGAAGGTGACGAGCACGTCGGCGATGCCGCGCTCGGCGAAGGTCGTCGTCGCCGCCCGGCCGCCGGTGTCGAAGACCGGGACGTTGGCGAAGACCTTCCGCAGGTACTCGGTCACTCGTTCCGCGTCGCCGCCGAACTCGTGGTTCGCCCAGGCGCGGGCGGCGAGGTAGGTGTAGCGGCCGTTGCCCGAGGTCTTCGGGTTCGGAAAGACGACCTGCACGTCGTCGCGGGCGAGATCGCCCCAGTTGACGATGTTCTTCGGGTTGCCGGCGCGCACGACGAAGGCCGGCAGCGAGTAGAACGGCGAGGCGTTGTTCGGCAGGCGCTCCGCCCAGTCGACGGCGACGAAGCCGTTGTCGGCGAGCATCTGCACGTCGATCACCTGGTTGAAGGTGACGACGTCGGCCTGGAGACCCTCCATCACCGCGCGCGCCTGCTTCGAGGAGCCGGCGTGGCTCTGGTCGACGGAGATCGCCCGGCCGTTCGCGACCTCGAAGTCGGCGACGAAGGCCTCGTCGATCGCGGCGTAGAGCTCGCGGCCGATGTCGTAGGAGACGTTCAGGATGCCGTCGACCTCGGCGTGCGCGGCCGGCGCGACGCCCGGGCCGAGGGCGAGGGCGCCGATCGCGAGGGCCAGCGCGCGGAGCCTCGTGGGTGCCATGTTTCTTTATCCTCCGGGGTTGGCCCGTGCCATCAGCGGACTGTCTCGGGCAGGGCCGAAAGCATAACCGCCGGCCCGGCATTGGCAACGAACCGGCGGCCCCGCGCGAAAATAAGACCGTGGTTCGCCGCGGCGGCGCCGGGCGGGAACGGGCGTCCCGCGGTCGGGGCCGGATGCGGATTCCCCGCCGCCCGGCGCCGGTCCCGGCGGAACGGGCGCCGCCCGAGGTTGCCTCCACCCGCCCGCCGCCGTCATGGTGGGCGGACCCCCGATCGCGCGGAGACGCCCCTTGGAGCATGTGATCGTCGCGGCGCTGGTGCTGCTCCTCGCCGTCGTCCTGAGCGGCTGGCTCTACCGGGCGATCGGCCCGGCGGTGCCGCTGCCGCTCGTGCAGATCGCCGTCGGCGGCGGGCTCGCGGCGACGACCGACCTCGGCCTCCAGCTCGAGCCCGAGATCTTCTTCCTGCTGTTCCTGCCGCCGCTCCTGTTCCTCGACGGCTGGCGCATCCCCAAGGACGCGCTCTTCGGCGACCTCCGCGCCATCGTCGGTCTCGCGCTCGGGCTCGTCGTCTTCACCGTCATCGGCATCGGCTTCCTCGTCCACTGGATGATCCCCTCGATGCCGCTGCCGGTCGCCTTCGCGCTCGCCGCCATCCTCGCGCCGACCGATCCGGTGGCGGTCGGGGCGCTGCTCGAGAAGGCGCGGCTGCCGCGGCGGCTCCTCAACATCGTCGAGGGCGAGTCGCTCCTCAACGACGCCTCCGGCCTCGTCTGCATGCGCTTCGCCGTGCTCGCCGCGACGACGGGGACGTTCTCGCTCGTCGACGCCGGCGCGACCTTCGTCTGGCTCGCGGTCGCGGGCATCGCCGCCGGGGTCGGCACGACGCTCGCGGCGACCAAGCTCCAGGACTTCGTCGCCATCCGCGCCGGCGAGGAGTCGGGCTCGAAGATCCTCGTGAGCCTGCTGGTGCCGTTCGGCGCCTACCTCCTCGCCGAGCGGCTCGGCGGCTCGGGCATCCTCGCCGCGGTCGCGGCCGGGGTCGCGATGGCCTTCGCCGAGCAGAGCGGGCGGTCGCTGCCGACGACGCGGGTGCGCCGGGCGGCGGTGTGGGACATGCTCCAGTTCGCGCTCAACGGCGCGATGTTCGTCCTCCTCGGCGAGCAGTTGCCGACCATCGCCGCCGGCGTCGCCGCGAGCCTGCGCCAGGCCGAGGTCTCGCCGCCGCTCGTCTACGTCTACATCGTCACCGTGTCCGTCGCCCTGATCGCGCTCCGCTACCTCTGGCTCCGGGCATCGCTGACCCTGCGGCGGCGCCACCGCTGGGCGTTGCCGGCGAACGTCAACCGCCTCGTGCTCGTCGCCGCCTTCGCCGGGGTCCGCGGCTCGATCACCCTCGCCGGGATCCTGACCCTGCCGCTGATGCTCGGGAGCGATCCGTTTCCGGGGCGCGACCTCGCGATCGGCATCGCCGCCGGGGTGGTGATCCTGTCGATCGCCATCGCCGGGATCGTGCTGCCGCGGCTCCTCGACGGGCTGGTGCTGCCGCCCGAGGACGAGGCCGAGCGCTTCGAGCGGCGGGCGCGCAAGGCCGCGGCGCTGGCGGCGATCGACGCGGTCGAGCGCGTCTCCCACGAGGAGCACTCGATCTCGTCGACCGCCGTCACCTGGATGGAGGCGGCGGCGCGGGTCTCCGCCGACTACCGGGCGCGGGTCGACGGCATCTCGATGACCGGCGAGGACGCCGAGGACCTGCGCCGCGCCGAGACCATCGACCGGACGCTGCGCCTCGCCGCGCTCCGCGCCGAGCGGCAGACCTATTTCCGCCTCGGCCGCGAGCGCAAGCTCTCCGACGAGATCGTCCGCCGGCTGGTGGCCGAGGTCGACCAGGTCGAGACCCGCCTCAACGCCTGAACGGCGTTGCGCGGCGGCGGCGCCCGTGCCATCCGGGCGGGAAGGACCGGAGACGGCTGCTGACGGGCGGCCGAAGGGCGGGAGACGGGCGGCGTGGGACGGAAGCCGGCATGGGCGGTCGAGCGCGACAGGGAGCGCGGGCGCGAGCGGCGCGAGCCCGCGACCGTCTGGCTCTTCGGCATCCACGCGGTCGCCGACGCGCTGCGCAACCCGTCGCGGACGCGCCACCGGCTCGTCGTCACCCGCAACGCCGCCGAGCGCCTCGGCGACGCCATCGCCGCGGGCGGCATCGACCCCGAGATCGCCGACGCCCGGCGCTTCCCCGCACCCCTCGACCCGCAGTCGGTCCACCAGGGCGCGGCGCTCGAGGTCGATCCGCTCGACTGGGGCTCGGTCTCCGAGGTCTGCGCCCCGCGCGGCGACGCCCCGACCGTGCTCCTCCTCGACCGGGTGACCGACCCCCACAACGTCGGCGCCATCCTGCGCTCGGCCGAGGTCTTCGGCGCCCGTGCCGTCGTCGCGCCGCACCGCCACGCCGCGCCCGAGACCGGCGCCCTCGCCAAGTCCGCCTCGGGCGCGCTCGAGCGGCTGCCCTACCTGCGCGTCCCCAACCTCGCCAACGCGATGGCGAGCCTCCGCGGCATGGGCTACGCCCTCGTCGGCCTCGACGGCGCCGCCGACGCCGCCCTCGCGCCGGTGCTCGCCGGCGTCGCCGGCGTGCCGCTCGGACTCGTCCTCGGCGCCGAGGGCCCGGGGATGCGCGAGCTGACGACCAGGCTCTGCGACCGCCTCGCCCGCATCCCGGCGGCCGGCGACTTCGGCTCGCTCAACGTCTCCAACGCCGCCGCGGTGGCGCTCTACGCCGCGACGCTGCGCGGGAGCGAAGCGGACTGAAACATCCGTTCACATTTCCATGTGGCGCCTTTCCGCCCACGGGGTCCGGCCCCATATGTCTCTCGAAGCAGCTGGCGTGGAACCGCCCTGCTTCATCTCACTGTCCCTCGTTCCAACTAGCGCCCGACTTCGGTCCGGGCGCTTTTTTCATCCCCCGTCGGTTTTCGGCCCCGTCCGTTTCGTTCCCGCCCGGCCTCCACCGGGAATTGCATGATGACCAACCGTTTTGCGCTTGCTCGCGGACCGAGCGACCGCGCGCTCGAAGCGAGCGGTCGCCAGGAGGGGGGAGTGAGCGGCCATTTCGCACCTTTCCAGAGGGTTAACGAGCGAGGGACAATCGTTCTATATCAATGAGTTGACCCCCGTCTCGCGCGCGAGACGGCGTGCGATTCTTCGTGCGACCGGCCCCGATCCGCGTATCGCGGAGGCCTGTCCCGAGCGTCGTCGCGGCCCGCACCGGGCCGCGCGCACCTTGCGCCCGACGCCGGCGACGCTATCTCCACGGAACCGATGATGCACACGACGACACACACGAGCCCCGTCCCGGAACGCGGCACGGCCGGCGGCGCCCGCGCGGTGGCGCCGTGAAGCTCTTCTCCGACATGATCGACGCCTTCGCGCGCGCGGAAGGGCCGCCCCCCACCCGCCTCGGGGCGTTCATCCGCTGGTCGCTGTCGGGGGCGCTCCCCGCGATCGCGCTCGGGCTCCTCGTCTCGATCCTCGTCGGGGCGGCGGAGGTGCTCGCCGCGTGGATGATCGGCTGGCTGATCGACCTCGCCCAGCGCCAGGGTCCGGACGACCTCCTCGCCCAGAGCTGGCCGGCGCTGGTCGCGGCGATGCTGTTCTTCCTCGTCCTCCGGCCGGTCCTCCTCGGGATCGGGGCGGCGATCAACGCCCTCACCCTCGGGCCGAACCTCTATCCGCTGGTGCTCTCGCGGCTGAACCGCCACACCCTCGGGCAGGCGCTGTCGTTCTTCGACGACGACTTCGCCGGGCGGATCGCGGCCAAGCAGCAGCAGACGGCGCGGGCGCTGACCGAGATCGTCTCGGAATCGGTCAACACCCTCGGCCTCGCCATCACCGCGATCCTCGGCGCGATCGCCATCGTCGCGCGCATCGACGGCTGGCTGGCGGTGGCGATGGTCGCCTGGTTCGCGAGCTACGTCGTGCTCGTGCGCCACTACATGCCGCGCATCCGCACCCGCTCGAAGGCGCGGGCGGCGGCGCGGGCGGCGGTGACGGGCCAGGTCGTCGACACCATCACCAACATCACCACGGTCAAGCTCTTCAGCCACGGCCAGCACGAGGACCGCGCCGCCCTCGACGCCCTCGCCGGCTACCGCGGCGCCTCGGTCGACTTCGGGGCGACCTCGACGGCGTTCCGCTTCTGGCTGATGGGCCTCGCCGGGGCGCTGCCGGTGGCGCTGATCGGCGGCGCCATCCTGCTCTGGACCCGCGGCGCGGCGACCGCCGGCGACATCGCGACGGCGGGCCTGCTCTCGACCCGGCTCGCGCAGATGTCGGGCTGGGTGTCGATGACGGCGATGGGAGTGTTCTCCAACGTCGGCGAGGTCGAGGACGGGATGCGCACGCTCTCGCCGCCGCACACCATCGTCGACGCCGAGGGCGCCGTCGTCCCGGCCCGGGCCAAGGGCGCCGTCGACTTCGAGGGCGTCCGCTTCGGCTACGGCCGCCCGGCGCCGGCGCTCGAGGACTTCACCCTCCGCGTCGGCGCCGGCGAACGCGTCGCCCTCGTCGGCCGCTCGGGAGCGGGCAAGACGACGGCGGTGTCGCTGCTCCTCCGGCTCTACGAGGTCGAGGGCGGGCGCATCCGCCTCGACGGCACCGACATCCGCGACATGACCCAGGACGCGCTCCGCGCCCAGATCGGCACGGTCCGGCAGGAGACGGCGATGTTCAACCGCTCCGCCTACGACAACATCCTCTACGGCCGCCCCGACGCCACCGCCGAGGAGGTCCACGAGGCGGCACGGCGGGCGGAGGCCCACGACTTCATCCTCGGGCTCCGGGACTTCAAGGGGCGGACCGGCTACGACGCCCACCTCGGCGAGCGCGGGGTCAAGCTCTCGGGCGGGCAGCGCCAGCGGATCGCGCTGGCGCGGGTCATCCTCAAGAACGCCCCGGTGCTCGTCCTCGACGAGGCGACGAGCGCCCTCGACAGCGAGGTCGAGGCGGCGATCCAGGAGACCCTCGACACGGTGATGGAGGGCAAGACCGTGATCGCCATCGCCCACCGGCTCTCGACGATCGCGCGGATGGACCGCATCGTCGTCCTCGACGGCGGCCGCATCGCCGAAGAGGGCACCCACGCGGCGCTCCTCTCCCGGCGCGGGCTCTACGCGCGCTTCTGGGAGCGGCAGTCCGGGGGCTTCATCGACGTCGCGGCGGAATGACGACCGCCGGCGGAAGCGGCGCGCAAGCGGCCCGTGGGTGCCCACGACGCACCCGCGCCGCGCGTCGACGTGGTCTTGCGGGTTGGCGTTTTGAAGAGAAGAACTGCTGGGGAGGCGCCTGATGAAGCGGCTGCTTCATCAGGCGCCTTTTCGAGGGTGGGGCTGCGAGTCGGGCCGGCGTCAAGGGTAGAGGCGCGCCAGCGCGCCCGGCTTCGCCGCCCTTGACCCCGTCCCGACTCGCGAAGGCGAGAGGCGGCTGATGCGGCTCGACCGGGCGCTGGTGGAAGCGGGCCTCGCCGAGAGCCGGGCGCGGGCGCAGGCATTGATCGCGGCGGGAGCGGTGCGCGTCGACGGGCGCCCGGCGGGCAAGGCGTCGGCGGAGGTGGCCGTGGGGGCGGTGCTCGCGGTCGAGGGCGATCCGCTGCCGTGGGTGTCGCGGGCGGGCGCGAAGCTCGCCCATGCGCTCGAGGCGTTCGGGCTCGACCCGCGCGGGGCGGTGGCGCTCGACCTCGGGGCCTCGACCGGCGGCTTCACCGAGGTGCTGCTCGGCGCCGGGGCGGCGGAGGTGTGGGCGGTGGACGTCGGCCACGGCCAGCTCGCCCCGGCGCTCGCGAGGGATCCGCGGGTCCATGCGATCGAGGGGCTGAACGTGCGGGCGCTGACCGCGGCGCACGTGCCGCCGCCCGACTGGATCGTCGCCGACCTGTCGTTCATCTCGCTCGCGAAGGCACTGCCGGCGGCGCTCGCGCTCGCCAGGCCCGGAGCGGTGCTCGTGGCGCTGGTGAAGCCGCAGTTCGAGGTCGGGCGCGCGGCGGTCGGCAAGGGCGGGAT
Organism: uncultured Rhodovulum sp.; assembly: GCA_964511815.1. Lineage (GTDB taxonomy): Bacteria > Pseudomonadota > Alphaproteobacteria > Rhodobacterales > Rhodobacteraceae > Amaricoccus. The sequence continues at coordinate 6,955 of CAZEGY010000003.1, read as the reverse complement.
CGTCCGCGACGCCGCCGCGATCGCCGCGGCGCGCGCCGGCGTGCGCGACTTCCTCGGCCTCGCCGGGTGGACCGTCACCGGCGAGGTGGAGAGCCCGATCCGCGGCGGCGACGGCAACCGCGAGTACCTGGTGGCGGCCGTCGCGCCGGCCTGAGCCTTCAGTCGGCGACGACGACGATGCCCGCGGGGACGACGCCGGCCTCGCGCAGCCGGGCGGCGGTGCGCAGGACCGGCGCCTCGGCGGGCCTGGCGTCGCCGGCGACGATCATCGTGCTGTCGGCCTGCCGCGCCCACGCGGCGACGAGGGCGGTCTCGGCGGCGGGTGGCAGGAGCAGGAGCACCGCGTCGCAGTGCCCGCAGGAGGCGCGGAGGCGCGCGCAGGCGCTCTCGCCGGCGGCTTCGGAGGCGGCCTCGGCGGCGGCGGGCATGGTGCGGAAGAGCGGCGCCGCCGGGACGTCGTCCGGCCCGGTGGCGAGCACGATC
>CAZEGY010000003.1:0-6372 GCA_964511815.1 uncultured Rhodovulum sp. | reverse complement strand
GGTGCGGAAGAGCGGCGCCGCCGGGACGTCGTCCGGCCCGGTGGCGAGCACGATCGCCTCGACCGCGTGGTCGCGCCGGTCGGCGGAGGCGACGAGGGCGAGCGCGAGGTCGGCGGCGTCGGCGGCGGCGCACGCCGGCACGAGGACGACGAGCCGCGGCAGCGGCCCGGCGCCGCGCAGCGCGATGGCGAGCTCGATGCCGTCCTCGGTGGGGAGCGGGCCGATGTCGCGGTCGACGAGGCGGCGCGACGGCCCGGCGCCGGCACCGCGGCGGACGGCGCCGAGGACGGTGAGCCCCGCCGCCGCCTCGAGCTCGCCGAGCGACTCGAAGCGGCCCGAGAGCGCGTCGGCGGCGAGGATCGCGGCGGTGAAGCCGGCCAGGCCGAGGACGCCGGCGAGCCCGGCGAGGAGCCCGCGCCGCGGCCCGGACGGGGTCTCGGGCGGGACGGCGGCGTTGAGGATGCGGGCGTCGGGGCGGATCGCCTCCTTCTGCGCGGCGATCTCGTTCAGGCGGGTGAGCAGGACGACGTAGAGCTCGCGGTGCGCCGCCGCCTCGCGCTCGATGTCGGCGATGGCGGCGTGGGTGGCGGCGAGCCCGAGGGCGTCGCGCTGGAGCTCGCGCGATTCGCGGCCGAGCGCCGCGACGCGCCCGGCCTTGATGCGGAGGTCGAGGTCGAGCCGCTCGGTCTCCCCGGCGACGAGGCGGGCGGCGCGGGCGCGGAGCGCCGTCGCCTGGGCCTCGAGCTCGGCGACGAGCGGGCGGCTGCGGCCGCGGGCGGCGCGCTCGGCGGCGAGGCGCTGCTCGACGTCGGCGAGGGCGCGGCGCGCGGCGGCGATCTCGGGGGTGTCGACGAGGGCGCCGGCGGCGTCCGCGCCGAGGCGGTCGGCGGCGGCGCGGAGCTCGACCGCGCGCGCCTCGGCATCGGCGCGCTCGGTGCGCGCCGCGGCGAGGGCGGCGGCGACGGTGCGGAGCTGGCTCTCGGTCGTCGCCGGGTCGGCGGCGTCGCTGCCGAGGAGCGCGCGGCGCTCGTCCTCGGCGCGGCGGTTCAGGGCGTCGATGCGGCGGCGGAGGTCGCCGATCTCGCCGTTCATCCACGCCAGCGCCTGGTCGGCGGCGGCGCGCTTCCGGCCGCTCTGGCGGGTCAGGTACTCGTCGGCGACGGCGTTGGCGAGCGCCGCGGCGGTGACCGGGTCGCCGGCGCGCGCCGCCACGTCGATGACGAGGGCGTCGAGGCTGCGGCGGACGGCGAGCGCGCCGCGGAGGTCGTCGGTCACCCGCGCCGCCCCCTGCCGGCGCGCCGCCTCCTCGCCGAGGGGCGGAGGCGCCCGGCGCGGCGCGAGGCCGACGGTTTCGAGCGCGCCGCGCACGAGGCCGGGGCGCGCGGCGGCGGCGGCGGCGGTTGCGGGGCGGCCCTCGGCATCGAGCATCCCGAGGCGGTGGGCGGCGCCTTCGAGGACCGGCGCCGAGAGCAGGATGGCGATCTGGTTCGGCACCGTCGCCGAATCGGGCAGGCCCGGCGCCTTGAGCATGTCGGCGATCTTGCCGAGCTGGACCTCGTCCTGCTCGAGCAGGATCTGCGCCGTGGCGCTGTAGCTCGGCGGCAGCCAGCCGGTGCCGAGCCAGACGACGGCGGCGGGCAGCAGCGTCGCGGCGAGGAGCGCCCGGCCGCGGCCGAGGAAGGGCCGGACGAGGCGGCCGAGGCTGATCGGGCGGAAGTCGCCGCGGAGATCGCCGCGGAGATCGCCGTGCGGGTCGTTCCTGGGGTCGGCGGCGTCGCGGTGCGGACGGGCGTGGATCACGCGGCCCCTCCGCCTTCGGCCCACGCGGCGCGCGCCTCGGCGTAGGTGGCGAGCGTCGCGCGGGCGATGGTCGCCCAGTCGGTGACGCGCGCCGGCGCCGACGGGGCGGGCGCCCTCTCGACGCACTCGACGAGGGCGGCGGCGAGGGCGGCGACGTCGTCGGGGGCGACGAGGCGGCCGGAGGCACCGTCCTCGATCGAATCGGCGAAGGCGCCGATGCGCGGGGCGATCACCCAGCGGTCGAGGCCGTGGACGAGGTAGAAGACCCCGCTCGCCTCGGCGCCGCGGCCGGGGAAGACGAAGCCGTCGGCGCGCTCGAACAGGCGCTCCATCTCCGCGTCCCCGAGCCGGCGCGGCACGATCTCGACGCTGCCGGCGAGGCCTGCGTCCTCGACCGTGTCGCGGAGCGCCGCCGGATCGGTCATCGGCTCGCCGGCGACGATGACGCGCAGCCCGGCGCGGTGGCGGGCCTCGAGGCGGCCGAGGGCGGCGGCGAGGTGGTGCAGGCCGCGACCGGGACCGCGATGGGGGCCGCGGTCGCGGCGCCCCCGGGCGAAGGCGACGAGGGTGTAGCGCCCGGCGTCGGGCCGGCGGCGGAGCGGGCGGGCGACGCCGAGCGGCCCGTGGGGAATGACCCGGATGCGCCCGGGCGCGAGGCCGAGCCCGGCCAGCCGGTCGCGCCCGGCGGCGGTGTGGACGATGAGCCGGTCGGCGCCGGCGAGGGCGGCGGCGAGGCCGCCCGGCGCACCGGCGCCGCAATGGGTGTCGTGGACGGTGACGACGACCGGCCCGCGGCGGCGGACGCGACGGACGAGGCGGGCGTCGGCGCGCGGGAACGGCAGCCACTGGAAGTGGGTGATGGCGCCGGCCACGCCGCTCCGGGCGAGCACGAGGCCGTCGCCGACGTGCTCCGCCGCCTTCAGCGCCGCGCCGAGGGCGCCGAGGCGGCGCGGGGCGGCGTCGAAGCGGCGGTAGAAGCGCACCTCGCAGGGGACCGCGGGCGGCGTCTCCCCGGGGCGGTGCGCGCGGGCGTGGAGGGTGGCGTCGCAGCCCTCGGCGCGCAGGGCGCGGACGAGGGCCTCGTCGTAGACGACGGTGAAGCGCGCCGGGTCGACGATGCGGACCGGGAGGTATTCCCCCGGGGCGGCGTCGACGGATTCACCGTTCGTAAACCAATTCATTCAAAATCGACCCGTCTCTCCACAGTTCGAACTCCCCCGACCCATGTACGCTTACCAGGTGCCCACGATGTCGTCTCCGGTCGCTCTATCACCGCAAGTATCAATAGAGTCTTTAGAATCCCGTGCGCTCAGGATCGTTAATACTTCGATTCCTTTCGGACCGCCGCGGGCCGGCACGGGCGCGGCCCTGTCCGATGGCGCCAAGCGCGGGGTCGACGTGGTGCTCGCCGCCCTGCTCCTCCTCGTCGCCCTTCCGCTGATCGCGGCGCTGGCGGCGGCGGTGGCGGCCGGCGGCGGCAGCCCGCTCTACGGGCACGCCCGGGTCGGGCGCGGCGGGCGCGGGTTCCGCTGCTGGAAGATCCGCACGATGCACCGCGACGCCGACGCCCGCCTCGCCGACCTGCTGCGGCGCGACGCGGTCTGCCGGCGCCAGTGGGCGGCCGCGCGCAAGCTGACGCCGGACCCGCGGGCGACCCGGCTCGGGCGGCTGCTGCGGCGCACCGGCCTCGACGAGCTCCCCCAGCTCTGGAACGTCCTCGCCGGCGAGATGAGCCTCGTCGGGCCGCGGCCGGTGACGCGCGAGGAGCTCGGGCTCTACGGTGCGAGCGCCGGGCACTACTGCGCGGTGCGTCCCGGGATCACCGGCGTCTGGCAGGTCTTCCGCCGGGCCGACACGACCTACGCCGAGCGCGTGGCGATGGACCGCGCCTATGTCGAGGGCCGCAGCCTCGGCGGCGACCTCGTCCTCCTCGCGATGACGCTGCGGGTGCCCTTCGCCGCGACCGGGGGCTGAGGGATGGGCGCAGCCCCGGAATGCGACGGAACGGGTCGATCTGGGCGCCCCGCGGCGGTATGCGTCGACGACGGGTCGGGCCCGCCAGGGCCGGCCGCTGCCGGGGGGATGGCGCGATGCTGAAGTTCGGGACGAGCGGGCTGCGCGGGCTCGTGAGCGAGATGACCGATGCCGCGTGCGCGGCGCACGTCGCGGCGTTCCTGCGCCATGTCGCGGCGCACGAGGGCTTCGACAGCGTGCTCGTCGGCCGCGACCTGCGGCCGAGTTCGCCGAGGATCGCGGCGGCGTGCGCGGCGGCGATCGAGGCGGAGGAGCGGGTCGCGGTCGACTGCGGCGTGCTCCCGACCCCCGCCCTCGCCCTCGCGGCGGCGGAGCGCGGGGTGCCGGCGGTGATGGTGAGCGGCAGCCACATCCCCTTCGACCGCAACGGCCTCAAGTTCTACCGGGCGTCGGGCGAGATCACCAAGGCCGACGAGGCCGGCATCCTCGCCGGCCTCGCCGCCGAGCCGCGCGTCCCGCCGCCCGCGGCGCGCATCGTCCGGGACGACGGCGCCCGGGCGCGCTATCTCGCCCGCTCGGTCGACTTCTTCGGACGGGGCCGGCTCGCCGGGCGGCGGGTCGGGGTCTGGCAGCACAGCGCCGCCGGGCGCGACCTCGTCGTCGAGGCGCTGGCGGCGCTCGGCGCGGAGACGGTGGCGCTCGGGCGCACCGACGGCTTCGTGCCGATCGACACCGAGGCGATCGCCGACGACGACGCCCGGCGCATCGCCGCGTGGGTGGCGGAGCACCGGCTCGACGCGCTGGTCTCGACCGACGGCGACGGCGACCGCCCGCTCGTCGCCGACGAGACCGGCGCGGTCCTCCGCGGCGACGCCCTCGGCGTCCTGACCGCGCGGGCGCTCGGTGCCGACGCGGTGGCGACGCCGCTCAACGCGACGACCGCGCTCGAGCGCTCGGGCTGGGTGGCGCGCGTCGAGCGGACGCGGATCGGCTCGCCCTACGTCATCGAGGGGCTCGACCGGCTCGCGGCGGCGGGGGCGGCGCTGCCCGTCGGCTTCGAGGCGAACGGCGGCTTCCTTCTCGGCGGCACCGCGACCGGGCCGGAGGGGCGGACGCTCGCGCCGCTGCCGACGCGCGACGCGATGACCCCGATCCTCGCGCTCCTCGCCGCGGCGGCGGACGCGGGCGTGCCGCTCTCGGCGCGCGTCGCGGCGCTCCCGGCGCGGGCGACGGCGAGCGACCGGCTGCAGGAGGTGCCCGGGACCCGCTCGGGGCCGCTCCTCGCCGCGCTCGCGACCGACGCGGGCGCGCGGGCGGCGCTGCTCGACGGGATCGCCGCGGCGGTGGCGGCGGTCGACACCCGCGACGGGGTGCGGATGACGCTCGCCGACGGCGACGTCGTCCACCTCCGCGCCTCGGGCAACGCCCCCGAGCTGCGGGTCTACGCCGAGAGCGCGACCCCCGCGGCGGCGGCGCGGCTGATCGCCGCCGTCCTCGCCCGCACCGCCGAGCGCGTCGGCGGGTGAGGCCCGAGCGGCTCGGCGTCGCGATCTGCACCTGGCGGCGGCCGGCGGGGCTCGCCCGGCTCCTCGCGGCGCTGCCGGCGGCGATGGAGGGGTTGGCCGTGGCGCCGGTCGTCCTCGTCGTCGACAACGACGGCGCCGACCCGCGGGTGATCGAGGCGGTGGCGGACGCGCCCTTCGAGGTGCGCCTCGCGGTCCAGCGCGCGCCCGGGATCTCGTCGGCCCGCAACCGCGCCTTCGCCGCCGCGGCGGCGGCCGGCGTCACCACGCTCGCGCTCATCGACGACGACGAGTGGCCCGAGCCCGGCTGGCTCGCCGCCCTCCTCGCCCGCCGCGACGCGACCGGCGCGGCGGTGGTCGGCGGGGTCGTGCTCCCCGCCTTCCCCGCCGACCGCGCCGAGCTCGCCCGCTTCCGCCGCTTCTGGTCGGTGCTGCCGCAGGAGCGGGCGGGGCGGCCCTTCGTCCACGCGACGAGCAACGTCCTCGTCGAGCTCGCCGCCCTCCGCCGCCTGCCGCGGCCGCTCTTCGACCCGGGCCACGGGCTCTCGGGCGGCGGCGACACGGTGTTCTTCTCGCGGCTCTTCGACCGCGGCGTGGCGATGGCGTGGGCGACCGACGCGGTGGTGCGCGAGGAAGTGCCGCCGGCGCGCGCCTCGCTCGCCTGGCTGGCGCGGCGGCGGCGGCGGGTCGGCAACCACATGGTGATGGACGAGGAGCTCCGCCACGGGCGGCTCCGGCCGATGCTGAAGACCGCCGGCCTGCTCGCCCGGCTCCCCGCCTACCCGCTCCTCGGCCGCGAGCCCGAGGCGCCGCTCCTCGGCTGGCGGATGGAGGCGGCGAAGCTCCGCGGCCGCCTCGCCGCCCATCGCGGGCTGCGGAGCTACGAGTACGCCCGCGACGGTGTCGGCGAGCGCCGGATCGGTGTCCGGGAGAGCCCTGCGAAGCTGCCGACCGCGGGCCGATCGCACGACGAATCGCACGCCGTCGCACGCGTGCGGAGCTACTTAAGTAACTGAAATTACAGGATTACGTCCGCGGCGTTAACCCTCTGGAAAGCTGCCCGACACTCGGGGGG
>CAZEGY010000002.1:0-30077 GCA_964511815.1 uncultured Rhodovulum sp. | reverse complement strand
ACCCTTCGCCAAGGGGACGAAGGCCGGGGCCGCCCGGCCGAGCGTGAGCGGCCGTTTCGCACCTTTCCAGAGGGTTAACGCGCGAGGGAGAATTGAACGATATCAAGAACTTAACCCTCTGCGCACGCGTGCGCAGAGGTGGCCTCCGGGCGCATCGGAGCGCCCTTGCGGGACCTCTCGGAAGACCTCAGGTCGGCTGCCGCCGCACCCGGTCGAACGCGACCGCGACGAGGATGAACCCGCCGATGAAGGTGCCCTGCCAGAAGGCGTTGATCCCGAGAAGCCCGAGGCTGTTGCGGATGATCTCGATCAGCGCCGCCCCGACGAGCGCCCCGAACGCCGTGCCGACGCCTCCCGCGAGGTTCGCCCCGCCGATGACCGCCGCGGCGATCACCTGGAGCTCCATCCCGGTCCCGAGGTTCGTCGTCACCGCCCCGAGCCAGCCGGTCATCACGATGCCGGCGATGCCGGCGGAGAGCGACGAGACCATGTAGACCGACATCTTGATCGCCCGGACCGGGATGCCGGTCAGCGTCGCCGCCTTCTCGTTGCCGCCGATCGCGAAGATCCACCGCCCGTAGCGCGTCCAGCGCAGGACGAAGCCGACGATCAGCGCGAGGACGATCATGTAGAGGACCGGGTTGGCGATCCCGAAGGTCGCCCCCCCGCCGAGGGCGAGGAGCTTCTGGTGGTCGGGCCCGAACTCGTAGACGACGGTGTTGTTCGACAGCACCATCGCGAGGCTGCGCGCGATCGACAGCATCCCGAGCGTCACCACGAACGAGGGAAAGCCGAGATAGGCGATGAGATAGCCGTTGAACGCGCCGATGACGAGCGCCGCCCCGACCGCCGCGGCGATGCCGACGTGGATCGGCTGGCCCGAGTGCATCGTCGTCGCCAGCACCATCGAGCACAGGCAGAGCACCGAGCCGACCGACAGGTCGATGCCCCCGGCGATGATGACGATCGTCATGCCGAGGGCGATGATCGCGACGAAGGTGACGTTGCGGGTGATGTTGTAGAGGTTCCGCCCGGTCAGGAAGGCGTCGGTCGCGAACGACAGGAACACGCAGGCGGCGATGATCGCGCCGAGCACCCACAACGCCTGGCTGTTCAGCAACGTGGAGAGCCAGCCGTGCTGGCGGTGGGCGATCGTGTCTTCGAGGCTGACGGACATGGCTTCAGACCTTCTCGATCGCGCCGGTGATGAGCCCGGTCACTTCCTCGGGGGAGCTGTCCTCGACCCGGCGGTCGGCGACCTTGCGGCCGCGGCGGAGGACGACGATGCGGTCGGCGACGCCGAAGACGTCGGGCATGCGGTGGCTGATGAGGACGACCGAGATCCCCTGCGCCTTCAGGTGGAGGATGTGGTTCAGCACCTCGGCGACCTGCCGCACCGAGATCGCCGCCGTCGGCTCGTCCATCAGCACGAGCTTGGCGTCGGCGAGCATGGTGCGCGCGATCGCCACCGCCTGGCGCTGGCCGCCCGACATCGACTTGATCAGGTCGCGCGGCCGGGTCTCGGACTTCAGCTCCCGGAAGAGCGCCCCGGCGCGGCGGACCATGCCGCCGTGGTCGAGGACGGTGAACGGCCCGATGCCGCGGCGGAGCTCGCGCCCGAGGTAGACGTTCGCCGCCGCGGTCAGGTTGTCGCAGAGCGCGAGGTCCTGGTGGACGATCTCGATGCCGTGGCGCCGCGCCTCGAGCGGGCGATGGAAGACGACCTCCTTCCCGTCCATGCGGAGCGTGCCCTGGCTCGGGGGGAAGTTGCCGGCGATCATCTTGACGAGCGTCGACTTGCCGGCGCCGTTGTCGCCCATCAGTCCGACGACCTCGCCGCGCTCGATCGCGAGCGACACGTCGGACACGGCCTGGATGGCGCCGAAGTGCTTGGAGATGTTGGCGAGCTCGAGTACGGCCACCTTGGGTCTTCCTCCCTTCCTGTCGGCGCCGGACCCGCGGGGACGACGCACCGGCCCCCGTTCTGGTGCGGGGTGCCGCCGACCGCCCTTACCCGAACCCCGCCCCGGGCGTCAATCGAGGCCACGGAGCCCGGACCGCCCCCCGGGAACGGCTCGGGCGGCACGTTGACCGGAATCGGTTCCGCGGTAATAGTCTCGGCCAAGGGAGGATCGGGGAGCAACCCCGGGGACGCGAAGGCCGCGGCCGGTACCCTCCCGAAACGGGAGGATATCTCTATGAACCGACTGGCATTGCTCGTTGCCGCGAGCGCGCTCGCCCTCGGCGCCGGCGCCGCGATGGGGCAGGACAAGAAGCAGCTCGTGATCGTCGTGAAGGGTCTCGACAACCCCTTCTTCGAGGCGATCCACCAGGGTTGCGAGAAGTGGAACTCCGAGAACGCCGACAGCGAGTACACCTGCTTCTACACCGGCCCCGCCTCGACCTCCGACGAGGCCGGCGAGGCGCAGATCGTCCAGGACATGCTCAACCGCCCCGACACCGCGGCGATCGCGATCTCGCCGTCGAACGCCAAGCTCATCGCCCAGACGATCCGCACCGCCAACCCGACCGTGCCGGTGATGACCGTCGACGCCGACCTCGCCGCCGAGGACGCCGACCTCCGCAAGACCTACCTCGGCACCGACAACTACCTGATGGGCTACCGCATCGGCGAGTACATCAAGGAGAAGAAGCCCGACGGCGGCACCATCTGCTCGATCCAGGGCAACCCCGGCGCCGACAACATCCTGCGCCGCGCCCAGGGGATGCGCGACGCCATCTCCGGCCAGGAGGGCCTGACCGCGCTCAAGGGCGAGGGCGGCTGGACCGAGGTCGCCGGCTGCCCGATCTTCACCAACGACGACGGTGCGGTCGGGGTGCAGGGGATGACCGACATCCTCGCGGCGAACCCCGACCTCGACGCCTTCGGCATCATGGGCGGCTGGCCGCTCTTCGGCGCGCCGCAGCCCTACCGTGACCTCTTCCGGCCGCTCGCCGACCGCATCGCGTCGGGCGACTTCGTGATCGGCGCCGCCGACACCATCGGCGAGGAGGTGGCGATCGCCAAGGAGGGCCTCGTCACCGCCCTCGTCGGCCAGCGCCCGTTCGAGATGGGCTACCTCGCGCCCCAGGTGATGATCCGGCTCATCGAGGGCGAGGCGGTCGAGGATCCGGTGTTCACCGGCCTCGACGAGTGCACCAAGGACACCGCCGACACCTGCATCCAGATGTAGGCGCGACCCCGTGCCCGAGCGCCCCGCCGTGTGCGGGGCGCTTCTCTTTCAGCCGGTCGCTTTCGAAATCTTGCTCATCGGCGTAAGATTGTTGCTCTGGCCGGCGCGACCTTGTAACCAAGCGCCGTACCAACGGAGCGGCCATGCCCCAGACCAAGCTCGACCCGATCGACCGCAAGATCCTCGCCGAGCTCCAGTCCGACGGGCGGATGACCAACGTCGAGCTCTCGCGCCGCGTCGGCATTTCCGCGCCTCCCTGCCTCCGCCGGGTGCGCACGCTCGAGGAAGAGGGGCTGATCGAGGGCTACCACGCCCGCATCAACGCCCGCGAGCTCGGCTTCGAGGTCCAGGTCTTCGCGATGGTCGGCCTCTCCAGCCAGGCCGAGCGCGACCTCTCGGCCTTCGAGGCCAAGTGTCGCGAGTGGTCGCTCGTCCGCGAGTGCCACATGCTCAACGGCGAGATCGACTTCATCCTGAAGTGCGTCGCCCCCGACCTCTCGACCTTCCAGACCTTCCTCACCGAGGAGTTGACCGCCGCCCCGAACGTCGCGAGCGTCAAGACGAGCCTCGTCATCCGCTGCGCCAAGGACGACCCGGCGGTGCCCTTCGACGTCTACGAGGAACGCGCCCGCGCCCGGGACTGAAGCCGCCGGACCGAAAGGCCGGGGGTCAGGCGATGCGGGCGTCCCGCGACAGGGCGTCGCCCCCGGAACCGCGGAGCACGCGGGCGATCGCGGCGTGGAGCGCGCGGGCGTCGATCGGCTTGGAGACGTAGTCGTCCATCCCGGCGGCGAGATAGCCGTCGCGGTCGCCCTTCATCGCGTTCGCGGTGAGCGCGATGATCGGGATCGCCGCGGCGGCGCCCGGCAGGCCGCGGATGCGGCGGGTGGCGGTGACGCCGTCGATGCCGGGCAGGTGCACGTCCATGAGCACGAGATCGTAGCTGCCGCGCTCGACGCGGGCGATCGCCTCGCCGCCGTCGCGGACCACCTCGACCGCGTGCCCGCCGAGGGCGAGCATCCGGCTGACGAGAAGCTGGTTCACCGCGTTGTCCTCGACGACGAGGACGCGCGCCCCCGCCGTGGCCGCCGCCGGCAGGCCCGCGGTCGCCGTCGTCGCCGGGGCGCAGGCGCCGTGGGCGAGCGACGCGGTGGGCTCGGCGACGCGGCGTTCGAGACAGGCGTCGAGGTCGGTGATGCGGCGCTCGGCCGCCTTGCGCTCGACGACCTCGCGCTCGAGGCAGGCGTTGCCCGTCCCGAGCCGCTGCGCGCCGGGCATCGCGAGAAGGCGGGGCATCCGCACCCGGAGCGCGACCGCGGCGACGATCGCGAGAGGGATCGCGAAGCAGGCGACGACGCGCACCACGTCCGGGAAGAGACCCGTCCCGAGGCCGTCCGTCCCGATGAATTCGCTGATCACCTCCAGCAAGCGGCCGCTCCTGCCCGTTCGCGCGGGATTCACCCTCCGCGCGAGCGGTTAAGGATCGGTTAACCACGCGGGGAGTGGGCGCGTCGCGGGTCGGGAGGACCCTCTGCGCAGGGCCGGACAGTGCGTCGGAATCGTGGTTTCCCAATGGTTAACGCCGCGGACGTAATCAAGTGATATCAGTCACTTAAGTATCGTCTCGCGCGCGAGACGGCGCGTGATTCTCCTTGCGGTCGGCCCCCTCAGAGGCGGATGGCGGAGATCAGCCGGCCGTAGTCGGGCTCGCCCGCCTGGGTGCTGCGGCGGTAGGAGAAGAATCGCTCGGGATCGCCGTGGGTGCAGGCGCCGATCCAGCCGGCCTCGGCGACGCCGGCGACCCTGAGGCGGGCGAGAACGAACCCCGGCAGGTCGAAGAGCAGCCGGTCGCCGGCGCCGGGGACGAAGAAGCGCTCGTAGCCGGCCTCCTCGGCGAGGAAGCGGTCGAGGAACTCCGGGCCGACCTCGTAGGCACGCTGGCTGATCGTCGGACCGACGGCGGCGCGGATGCGCGGCACGCTGGCGCCGAGGCCCTCCATCGCCTCGAGCGTCGCCTCGACGACCCCGTCGATCGCCCCGCGCCAGCCGGCGTGCGCCGCGCCGACGACCGCGGCCTCGGGGTCGTGGAAGAGTACGGGCGCACAGTCGGCGGTCAGGATGCCGAGCGCGACGCCCGGGCGGTCGGTGACCGCGGCATCGGCGCGCGGCCGCTCGGCCCAGCCCTCGTCGCCGGCGACGACGACCTCGGTCGAGTGGACCTGGTGGAGCGACAGGAGCCGCGCCGGCGCGACGTCGAGGGCGGCGGCGACGCGGGCGCGGTTCATCGCCACCGCCTCGCGCTGGTCGTTCGACCCTGGCCCGCAGTTGAGGCCGGCGTAGATGCCGGACGACGCGCCGCCCCGCCGGGTGAAGAACCCGTGGCGTACGCCGGTCAGCAGGTCCGATGTCAGAATCTCGAGCGCCATCACGACAATCCGGGCGGGGGCGGTGCCCCCTCGGGCAGGAGCGCCAGTATCTGGAAGAGGTTTCCCATTTCGTCGGGATGGGTCAAGCGCCGATGGGCCGTCGCGACCGCCGCGGCCTCCGCCGCCGGCTTGCCGCGGGCGAGCGCCCGGGCCCGCGCGGTGATCCCGAGGCGCTCGAGGAAGGCCCCCTGCCCCGCCGGCCCCCACGCCTTCGCCGGTCGCGCGGCCGCGGCGATGTCGCGGAAGCGGACGTGGGTGGTGAGATCGGCGGTGCCGGGCGCGTCGAGCGGATCGACCGGCCGGTGGCCGCGCACCGCCTGCAGGGTGTCGCCGAAGCCGTCCCACGCCCCGTAGTCGACGAGGAGCGCCGCCCCGCCGGCCGCGGCGATGCGGGCGCCGAGGCCGGCGGCGATCGCCTCGCCCGCCTCGCCGACCTCGGCGATGGCGCCGTCGGCGAGGTCGAGAAAGCGGCGGTCGAGGCCGGCGTCCGGCCGCGGCGGCCCCCACGCGAGGGCGAGGCCGTCGCCTGCGGAAACGATGGTCCGCTCGCGCCACGCGGCGTCGGTGCGGCGCACCTGGCGGACCGGCAGGGCGTCGAGGAACTCGTTGGCGACGGCGAAGAGCGGCCCCGCCGGCAGCTCCGCCGGCCGGCCCGCCCAGCGGGGGGCGTGCGCCGCGAGGGTCTCGCCCTGGCGCGCGCGGAGCGTCGCGCTCGTCTCGACGAGCCATAGCCGCGCACCGGCGAGAAACTCCGGCACGGCGCCGGCGGCGCGGAGGGCGTCGCGCATGAGGGTGCCGCGGCCGGGTCCGAACTCGGCGAGGACGAAGGGCGCCGGACGCCCCTGGTCGATCCACGCCTGCACGAGCCAGAGCCCGACGAGTTCGCCGAACATCTGGCTGATCTCGGGGGCGGTGGTGAAGTCGCCGGCGGCGCCGAGCGGGTCGCGCGTCGCATAGTAGCCGAGGGTCGGATGGCCGAGGGCGAGCGCCATGAAGGCGTCGAGGCGCATCGGCCCCTCCTCCGCGATCCGCGCCCGGACGAGCGCCGCGAGCGCGGTCACGCCCGCCGCACCGACCGCAGGACGAGGACGAGCCCGGCGAGCACCATCGGCAGCGACAGGAGCTGTCCCATCGTCAGCCCCCATTCCGCCCCGAGGCGGAGAACGTGGCCGTGCGGGTTGTCGGGCGTGACGAACTGGGCGTCGGCCTGGCGGAACCGCTCGACGAACGTCCGCGCGAGGCCGTAGCCGATCAGGAAGATGCCGAAGACCCGCCCGGGCCGCCCGAGCGCGCCCCGGCGGATGGCGACGGCGAGGATCGCGAAGAGGAGAACCCCCTCGAGCGCCGCCTCGTAGAGCTGCGAGGGGTGGCGCGCGCAGGGCAGCAGCCAGTCGGGCGGGCACGCCGCCGCCTCGCCGGGGAAGACCACCGCCCAGGGCGCGGTCGACGGGCGCCCCCAGAGCTCGCCGTTGATGAAGTTGGCGAGCCGCCCGAAGAAGAGCCCGATCGGCGCCGCCGCCGCCACCGCGTCGCCGACCCCGAGGATCGGCAGGCCATTCCGGAGCGCGAAGCCGACGACGCCGGCGACGACGCCGAGAAATCCGCCGTGGAAGGACATGCCGCCCTGCCAGACGGCGAGGATCTCGGCCGGATGCGCGGCGAAATAGGCGGGCTGGTAGAAGAGGACGTAGCCGAGGCGGCCGCCGAGGATGACGCCGAGGATCATCCACGTCAGCAGGTCGTCGCTCTGCTCGGGCGCGAGGGCGGGCCTGCCCCCCCACAGCGCCGGGCGCCGGGCGAGGAAGGCGACGTAGCGCCAGCCGAGGAGGAGGCCGGCGATGTAGGCGAGCGCGTACCAGCGGATCGCGAGCTCGATCCCGAGGAGCCGGACCGAGAACAGCACCGGGTCGATGTCGGGAAAGGGGAGGACGTAGGGCATCGCGGCTCCGGCGGCGGGGCCGCCCTGCATCGGGTGCGGGCGCGGCGGAGTCAAGGCGCGGGACCGGGGTCGACCGGGGTCGAAGCGCCCCCTGCGCGCGGCGACCTTCCCCTTGGCACGACGCCCCGCCGGGGCCATATCCGGGACACAGGCGCAAAGGAGACCCGCCCGATGCAGACGCGCAGCAAGATCCTCGACGACGTCGCCCAGCTCATGTCGAACGCGATGGGCGTCGCCCAGGGGGCGAAGACCGAGGCCGAGACGGCGATGAAGGGCATGATCGACCGCTTCCTCGCCGACCGCAATCTCGTCACCCGCGAGGAGTTCGACGCCGTCCGCGCCATGGCCCAGAAGGCCCGCGAGGAGAACGAGGCGCTGAAGGCCCGCATCGCCGCGCTCGAGGCGCGCGATTCGTCGCCCGGGGACGATTGATGGCCCGTTAACGGTCGCGAGAAATCCTTGTGCGGCTGCACAATTTTTCCCTTTACAGACGGGGCGGCTATCTACCACCATATGTGGTAGGTCGTCGGTGCGAGCCGATGATCTGTTGTTAACCTCAAAGCCCCCGAGCGGGGTCTCGCCCCCGCCGGCGGCCACAATGAGAGGGCACCGGGCATGGGCATCGTCGAGCGTGATTTCGACAGCGAAGACCTCCACCCCATCGACATCGTCGAGACGCTGGCGGAGGAGCGCAGCTGGGACTTCGACCGGATCGCCGACGACCAGATCGCGATGGCGATCGAGGGGAGCTGGCGGACGTATTCGGTGACCCTCGCCTGGTCCGCCCGCGACGAGTCCCTGCGGCTGATCTGCGCCTTCGACATGGCGCCGCCCGCCCGACGGGTGGCGGCGCTGGCGCAGACGATGTGCCTCGCCAACGACCGCTGCTGGTCGGGCGCCTTCGTGCTCTGGCGCGACCAGAAGCTCATGGGCTACCGCTACAGCCTGAACCTCGCCGGCGGCGCCCACGCGACGACCGCCCAGATCACCGACATGGTGCGCGCCGCGGTCGCCGCCTGCGAGCGCTTCTACCCGGCGTTCCAGCTCGTCGCCTGGGGCGGCGAGACCCCGGAGAAGGCGCTTGGCATCGCCATGACCGAGGCCTACGGTCGCGCCTGACCCGAAGCCAACGACACGGCCCCCCTTTCCCGCGGGCCGGGAAAGGGGAAGCCGATGGACCTCTCGCCGATCGCCGCCCGCGGGCTCGTCCTTCTCGGTTGCGGCAAGATGGGGACGGCGCTGCTCGAGGGCTGGCTCGCCGGCGGCCTCGTGCCGTCCGCGGTCACCGTCCTCGAGCCGAATCCGTCGCCGCGGCTCCGGGAGCTCGCCGGCCGCGGGCTCCGCCTCGATGCCGAGCTTCCCCCCGACCCCGCCGTCGCGGTCCTCGCGGTCAAGCCGCAGATGATGGGCGGCGCCCTGCCCCGCCTCGCCGCGCTCGGCAACGGCGGGACGCTCTTTGTCTCGATCGCCGCCGGCACGCCGATCCGCGCCTTCGAGACCGCGCTCGGCGAGCGCACCCCGATCGTCCGGGCGATGCCGAACACCCCCGCCGCCATCGGCCGCGGCATCACCGCGCTCGTCGCCAACGCCCACGCCGGGGCGGACGCGCTCGATCTCGCCGAGGCGCTGATGCGTGCCGTCGGCGAGACCGTCCGCCTCGACGACGAAGGCCAGATGGACGCGGTCACCGCGGTCTCGGGCTCGGGGCCGGCCTATGTCTTCCTGATGATCGAGGCGCTCGCCGCCGCCGGCGAGGCCGAGGGGCTCTCGTCCGATTTGGCGCTCGCCCTCGCCCGTGCTACCGTGGCCGGGGCCGGCGCCCTCGCCGAATCCAGCGGCCGGGCGCCGGCCGACCTGCGCGTCGACGTCACGAGCCCGGGCGGCACCACCGCCGCCGCGCTCGGCGTCCTGATGGAGGAGAAAGCCGGCCTTCCCGCTCTCCTGCGCCGCGGCGTCGCCGCTGCCGCCACCCGGAGCCGCGAGCTCGCCGGCTGAACTTTGCTGCACTGCAACATGGGGACTTGCAATCCATGCTGCAGTGCAGCATATGATGGCATGCCGGGGGCCCGGCCAGACAAGGAGACGCCAAATGTTCGATCCCAAGACCTTCTCGTTCGACGCCGAGAAGATGACCGAGTTCTTCAAGCAGAACGATTTCACCAAGCATCTCGCGGGCCTCAAGGTCCCGGGGATGGACGCCGAGGCGCTGCTGGCGGCGCAGCAGAAGAACATGGACGCCCTCGTCCAGGCCAACAAGGCGGCCGCCTCGGGCTACCAGGATCTGTTCAAGAAGCAGATGCAGATCTTCGAGGAGACGATGGCCGAGGCGAAGGAGCAGCTGAAGTCCTTCGACGCGACCAAGCTCGACGCCGACAAGGCCAAGGCCTCGGCCGAGCTCGCCAAGACCGCCTTCGAGAAGGCCCTCGCCAACATGCAGGCTCTCGCCGAGGGCGCGCAGAAGGCGAACAGCGACGCCTACGAGATCGTCTCGGCGCGGATCAAGGAGAGCCTGACCGAGCTCCGCGACCTCGCCGCCAAGGCGCGCGGCTGAGCACCCTGCCCGCCTGACGGCGACGCCTGACGAAACCGCTTGCCCCCGCCGGGCAGGCGGTTTTTCTATGCCCGCCGGCAGGGTCAAGGGGAGGCAGGGCATGGGCGAGATTTCCTTCGACGATTTCCTCGCGGTCGACATCCGCGTCGGTCGTGTGACCCGTGCCGAGCCGTTCCCCGAGGCGCGCAAGCCCGCGCTCAAGCTCTGGATCGACTTCGGCCCGGAGATCGGCGAGAAGAAGTCCTCCGCCCAGATCACCGCGCACTATGCGCCCGAGACCCTCGTCGGGCGGCAGGTGCTCGCGGTCGTGAACTTTCCGGCCCGTCAGATCGGCCCCTTCCGCTCCGAGGTCCTGACCCTCGGCCTCTCCGACACCGACGGTGCGATCGTCCTGATCGCCCCGGAGCGCGAGGTCCCCGACGGCGCGCGGATGCACTGAGGCGGCACGCGCGCCATTGCCTCCCGCCCCGCCGTTCGGATAGCGTTCCGCCCATGCCGAAGCCCCGCATCGTCGTCACCCGCAAGCTCCCCGAGGCCGTCGAGGCCCGTCTCGCCGCCGAGTTCGACGCGGTGCTGAACCGCGAGGACCAGCCGCTTTCCCGCGAGGCACTGACCGCCGCCATGCGCGAGGCCGACGGACTCCTGCCGGCGGTCACCGACGCCGTCGACGCCGGCCTCCTCGCCACCGACGGCCGCCGGGTCGGCATCGTCGCGAACTTCGGGGTCGGGGTGAACAACATCGACCTCGAGGCGGCCGAGGCCGCGGGCGTCGTCGTCACCAACACCCCCGGCGTCCTCACCGACGCCACCGCCGACATCGCGATGGCGCTCGTCCTCGCCGCCACCCGGCGGATGAGCGAGACCGAGGCGATCCTGCGCGCCGGCGGCTGGGACGGCTTCCGCCCGACCGCCTGGCTCGGGATGGGCCTCCAGGGCAAGACCCTCGGCATCGTCGGCATGGGCCGGATCGGCCAGGCGACGGCGCGCCGCGCCGCGCTCGGCTTCGGAATGCGGATCGCCTACTTCAACCGCTCGGCCGTCGGCCCGTTCGATTTCGAGGCCGAGGCGCTCCCCTCGATCGGCGCGGTGATGGCGGCGTCGGACGTCGTCTCGCTCCACATCCCGGGCGGCGGCGGCAACGCGGCGGCGATCTCGGCGGAGATGCTCGCGGCGATGAAGCCGACGGCCTATCTCGTCAACACCGCCCGCGGCGACGTCGTCGACGAGGCGGCGCTCATCGCCGCGCTCGCCGAGGGGCGGATCGCCGGCGCCGGGCTCGACGTCTACGCCGAGGAGCCGAAGGTGCCGGAGGGGCTGCTGCGGCTCCCGAACGTGACGCTGCTCCCCCACGTCGGCAGCGCCACGATCGAGACGCGGACGGCGATGGGGATGCTCGCCGTCGACAACCTCGCGGCGTTCTTCGCGGGCACGGAGCTCCCGGCCCGCGTCGTCTAGACGCCCACGCGAGCCTCCGCCAGCAACCACCTGATCTCCCGCCACCTTCTTCCGGCCGCGGCAATCCGCCGCCGCCATTGCCTGCGGGCGCCCGGGGGATTAGGTGGCGGGGCGAGAACCTGACAGAAGGAGAGGCAGGAATGGACAAGCGACCCCTCGGCGGCACCGGATTCGAGATCGCGCCCCTGGTGCTCGGCGGCAACGTCTTCGGCTGGACCGCCGACGAGAGGACGAGCTTCGCGCTCCTCGACGCCTTCGTCGACGCCGGCCTCAACGCCATCGACACCGCCGACGCCTACTCGTCCTGGGTGCCGGGGAACTCGGGCGGCGAGTCGGAGACGGTCATCGGCCGGTGGCTGAAGGCGAACCCGGGCAAGCGCGACAAGGTCGTGCTCGTCACCAAGGTCGGCTCGGAGATGGGGCCGGGCAGGAAGGGCCTCGGCGCGGACTACATCCCCCAGGCGGCGGAGGCGTCGCTCGCCCGGCTCGGCGTCGACGCGATCGACGTCTACCTCTCGCACTGGCCCGACCCGGGGACGCCCTACGCGGAGACCCTCGGCGCCTACGCCAAGCTCCTCGACGCCGGCAAGGTGAAGTCGATCGGCTGCTCGAACCTCGACGCCGCCCAGCTCGGCGAGGCGCTGAAGGTCGCGAAGGACGCGGGCCTGCCGCGCTACGAGGTGCTCCAGCCCGAGTACAACCTCTACGACCGGGGCAAGCTCGAGGGTCCGCTCCTCGCCCTCTGCCGCGGCGAGGGGGTCGGGGTCATCACCTACTTCTCGCTCGCCAAGGGCTTTCTTTCCGGCAAGTACCGGGGCGAGGCCGATCTCGGCAAGAGCCCGCGCGGCGGCGGCATCGCGAGCTACCTGAACCCGCGCGGCTTCGCGATCCTCGGCACCCTCGACGAGGTGGCGCTGAACCACGGCGCGAAGCCCGCCGAGGTCGCGCTCGCCTGGGTGATGGCGCAGCCCGGGGTGACGGCGCCGATCGCGAGCGCGACGACCCTCGACCAGATGGCGAGCCTCGTCCGCGCCACCGCGCTCACGCTCGCGCCCGACGAGATCGCCGCCCTCGACGCCGCGGGGGCGTAACCCCCGCCCGGCCGGAGCTCAGGCTCCGGCCGCCTCGGCGTCGAGGCGCTTCCGCTCCTGGCGGCGGCGGTGGAGGATCGGCTCGGTGTAGCCGTTCGGCTGCCGCGCCCCCTCGAAGACCAGATCCCGCGCCGCCTGGAAGGCGACCGACGCCGCCGGGTCCGGCGCCATCGGGCGGTAGAGGGGATCGCCCGCGTTCTGTCCGTCGACGACGGCGGCCATGCGCAGGAGGGTCTCCTCGATCTGCTCCGCCGTGCAGATGCCGTGCCGGAGCCAGTTCGCCATGTGCTGCGAGGAGATCCGCAGGGTGGCGCGGTCCTCCATCAGCCCGATGTCGTGGATGTTCGGCACCTTCGAGCAGCCGACCCCCTGGTCGATCCAGCGGACGACATAGCCGAGGATGCCCTGGGCGTTGTTGTCGAGCTCGGCCTGCACGTCCTCGGGCGTCCAGTTCGGCCGGACGACGACCGGCGGGGTCAGGAGGTCGTCGAGCGGTGCCGGCTCGCGGCCCTTGAGCCCCTCCTGCGCCGCGGCGACGTCGACGAGGTGGTAGTGCGTCGCGTGCAGCGTCGCCGCCGTCGGCGACGGCACCCAGGCGGTGTTCGCCCCCTGCTTCATCTGGATGCCCTTCTTCTCGAGCATCAGCGCCATCTGGTCGGGAACCGGCCACATCCCCTTGCCGATCTGGGCGTGCCCGGGCAGGCCGCAGGCGAGGCCGACGTCGACGTTGTTGTCCTCGTAGGCCTTGTACCACGCGGAGAAGCGCATCTGCTCCTTGATGACGACGGGGCCGTCCTCCATCGCGGTATGGATCTCGTCGCCGGTGCGGTCGAGGAAGCCGGTGTTGATGAAGGCGACCCGGTCCTTGGCGGCGCGGATGCACTCCTTGAGGTTGACGGTCGTGCGCCGCTCCTCGTCCATGACGCCGATCTTCAGGGTGTTCGGCGCCATGCCGAGGGCCTCCTCGACGCGGTCGAAGAGCTCGACGGCGAAGGCGACCTCCTCCGGCCCGTGCATCTTCGGCTTGACGATGTAGACCGAGCCGAGGGGGGAGTTCGCGCGCCGCCCCTCCGGGCCGACGTCGTGCAGCGCGATGAGGGCGGTCACCATCGCGTCCATGATGCCCTCGGGGATCTCGTTGCCCTCGGCGTCGAGGATCGCCGGATTGGTCATCAGGTGCCCGACGTTCCTGACGAACATCAGCGCCCGGGTGCGGATGTCGACGGTGTCGCCGTCGGCGGTGAAATAGGTCAGGTCGGGGTTGAGGCGGCGGGTGAAGGTGTTGCCGCCCTTGGCCACCTCCTCGGTGAGGTCGCCCTTCATCAGCCCGAGCCAGTTGCGGTAGACGACGACCTTGTCCTCGGCGTCGACGGCGGCGACCGAGTCCTCGCAGTCCATGATCGCGGTCATCGCCGACTCGAGCCAGACGTCGGAGATGTGGGCGGGATCGGTCGCGCCGACGTCGGTGCCCTCGTCGATGAGGACCTCGATCAGGAGCCCGTTGTGGCGGAGGAGGAACTGCCGGGGCTCGGGGGCGTCGCCGAGGTAGCCGACGAACTGCTCCGGCGCGCGGAGCGCCGTGACGCTGCCGTCGCGGAGCGTCACCGCGAGGCCGTCGGGCGTCACCGCGAAGCTGCGGACCGCGCGCCAGTCGCCGGCGGCGAGCGGCGCGGCGCGGTCGAGGAACTCGCGCGCCCAGGCGACGACCGCGGCGCCGCGGGTCGGGTTGTAGCCCCTGCCCCGCTCGCGCCCCTCGGTCTCGGGGATGGCGTCGGTGCCGTAGAGCGCGTCGTAGAGCGAGCCCCAGCGGGCATTGGCGGCGTTGAGGGCGTAGCGGGCGTTCATCACCGGGACGACGAGCTGCGGTCCGGAGATCGCCGCGACCTCGGGATCGACGTTCGCGGTGGTGACGGCGAAGTCCGGTCCCTCGGGCACGAGGTAGCCGATCTCGCGGAGGAACGCCTTCCCGGCCTCGGGATCCTCGCGCCCGCCGAGGTCGCGGGTGCGCGCGTCGATCTTCGCCTGGAGCTCGTCGCGCCTGGCGAGCAGCGCGCGGTTCTTCGGCGCGAGGTCGCGGACGATCTCGGCGAAGTCGCGCCAGAAGCCGCCGGCCTGCACCCCGGTCCCGGGCAGGGCCTCGAGCTCGATGAAGTCCGAAAGCTCCTTCGCGACCTGAAGGCCCGACCACGTCACCCGCTGCATGTCCGCTCTTTCCCCGTCCAGCCCGCCGTTCGGGCATACCACCGCATACCAAGTCCGGCGGCGCGAGGTCAACGCCGGGGTCTGGCTGAAGGACCTTCAGGAGAACCGAGAAGACGCCTCGGCGGGCCGTGACGGTGCGGGCAGGGCGGGGACCTGGAAGGGGCTGTCGCTTGGGACGGCGATGTCGATCAGGCGCCTCCGGGCTGCCAGCGCTCGCCCGCGACGTAGGTGGCGGCGACCGCGCGGTCATCCCCGAGCGTCTCGAGGAGGAAGAGCTCCTCGGCGAGGGTCGCGACCGTCTCGGCGCGGAGCGCCATCGCCGGGGTGGCGCGGCAGTCGAGCACGACGACGTCGGCCTCGGTGCCCGGCGCGAGCGTCCCGATGGTGTCGGCGAGGCCGAGCGCCTCGGCATTGCCGCGGGTGATCCACCAGAAGGCCCGGAGCGGGTCGAGCTTCTGGCCGCGCAGCGCGAGCACCTTGTAGCCCTCGTCGAGGGTGCGGAGCATCGAGTAGTTGGTGCCGCCGCCGACGTCGGTCGCGACCGCCCGGCGGACGCCCTTCGCCCGGAAGCCCGCCTCGTCGTAGAGGCCCGAGCCGAGGAAGAGGTTCGAGGTCGGGCAGTAGACCGCGACCGACCCGGTCTCCGCCATCGCCGCCGTCTCGCGGTCGGAGAGGTGGATCGAGTGGCCGAAGAGCGATCTCGGCCCGAGAAGGCCGTAGCTCTCGTAGACGTCGAGGTAGTCGCGGGCCTTCGGGTAGAGCGACAGGGTGAAGTCGATCTCGTCGCGGTTCTCGGAGAGGTGCGTCTGCATGTGGAGGTCGGGATGCTCGGCGACGAGCGCCTGGGCCATCGCCATCTGCTCCGGGGTCGAGGTGATCGCGAAGCGCGGGCTGATCGCATAGAGCGCCCGGCCCTGCCCGTGCCACTTGCCGATCAGCGCCTTCGAATCGTCGTAGGATCCTTGGGCGGTGTCGCGCACCCCCTCGGGGCAGTTGCGGTCCATCATCACCTTGCCGCCGATCATGCGCACGCCGCGCGTCGCGGCCGCCTCGAAGTAGGCGTCGACCGAGGCCGGGTGCGACGAGCAGTAGGCGACGGCGGTCGTCGTGCCGTGGCGGAGGAGCTCGTCGAGGAAGGCCCCGGCGATGCGGGTCGCGTGGGCGGGGTCGGAGAACTTCGACTCGGCCGGGAAGGTGTAGGTGTTCAGCCAGTCGAGGAGCTGCGCCCCCCACGAGGCGATGACCTGCGCCTGCGGCATGTGGATGTGGGCGTCGATGAAGCCCGGCATCAGCAGGTGCGGGCGGTGGTCGACGACCTCCGCCCCCGGCCCCTGCGCGAGCACGTCGGCCGCCGCGCCGACGGCGGCGACGCGGCCGTCGCGGATCAGGATCGCGCCGTCCTCGTCGTAGGCGCAGGCGGCGGTGTCGGCGATGCCGTCGGGCTCGCGCAGGAAGCGCAGGACGCGGCCGCGCAGGATCTTGTCGGGCATAGCTCCTCCTCTCGCGCGTCTCGCGCGCGAGATCACGATCAAGTGGTTGATTCAATTATAGAACGTTCCCGGCGTTAACCGTCTGGAAACCTCGATTCACGCCGGGATCGCACGCTTTCGGTCAGCCCTGCACGCCCTCGACGTACCAGTCCATCTTCAGGAGGTCGGCGTCGTCGATGGTGGTGCCGGCGGCGGCGCGCTCGGTGCCGTCGCGGTCGTTGATCGGCCCGGCGAAGACCGGGGCCGAGCCGTCGACGATCCCGGCCTCGGTGGCGTTGGCGGCGGCGACGACGTCCTCGGGGATGCTCTCGTTCAGGGGAGACATCTTCACCATGCCCTCCTTCATGCCCCACCAGCTGTCGCTCGACTCCCACTTGTCGTCGAACATCTTCTGGATGCGGTCGATGTAGTAGATGCCCCAGTCGTTCTGGATCGCGGTGAGATGGGCCTGTGGCGCGAAGGACGACATGTCCCAGGCCTGCCCGAAGGCCATCAGCCCGCGCTGCTCGGCCGCCTGGAGCGCCGCCGGGCTGTCGGTGTGCTGGGCGATGACGTCGGCGCCCTGGTCGAAGAGCGCCTTCGCCGCGTCGGCCTCCTTCGCGGGGTCGTACCACGAGGAGACCCAGACGACGTTGGTGCGGAACGCGGGGTTCACCTTGCGGGCGGCGAGGGTGAAGGCGTTGATGCCCATCACCACCTCGGGGATCGGGAACGAGGCGATGTAGCCCGCGACGCCGGTCTTCGACATGCCCGCGGCGATCGTCCCGCAGACCGCGCGCCCCTCGTAGAAGCGGGCGTTGTAGATCGCGACGTTGTCGGCGCGCTGGTAGCCCGAGCAATGCTCGAACTTCACGTCCGGGTAGCGCTTGGCGACCTTGATCGTCGGGTTCATGAAGCCGAACGAGCAGGTGAAGATCAGCTGGTTGCCGTCGTCGGCGAGGTTCTTGATGACCCGCTCGCTGTCCGGCCCCTCGGCGACGTTCTCGACGTAGGTCGTCGCGATCCGGTCGCCGAAGACGGCCTCGGCCTCCTGCCGGCCCTGGTCGTGGGCGTAGGTGTAGCCGAAGTCGCCGACCGGGCCGACGAAGACGAAGGCGACCTTGAGCGGCTCGCCTTGCGCGAAGGCCCGGCCGCCGAGCAGCGGCAGCGCCGCGGCGGCACCACCGGCCTTGATGAGCGTGCGTCTGGAGAGATGTGTCATTCTTGTGTTTTCCCTGCTGGTCAGGCGGTCGGCTTGAACGGATGTCCGAGGCAGGCGGGCGCCGCGGCGCCGACCGACCTCCGCGACGAGATAAGCGCGAGGACGAGGATGGTGGCAAGGTACGGGAGTGCTGCGAGAAACTCGGGCGGCACCGCCGTCATCCCCGCCGCCTTCGCCTGGAGCTCGAAGGTCATCACCGCGCCGAAGAGGTAGGCGCCGGCGAGGAGCCGCCACGGCCGCCACGCGGCGAAGACGACGAGCGCGAGCGCGATCCAGCCCCGCCCCGCGGTCAGCTCCTCGGCCCACATCGGCGTCTGCACCGTCGAGTAGTAGGCCCCGCCGAGCCCCGCCATCGCCCCGCCGAAGGCGACGGCGCCGTAGCGGACGCCGAGGACCGAGTAGCCGATCGAGTGCGCCGAATGGTCGTTCTCGCCGACCGCGCGGAGCACGAGGCCGGCCCGGGTGCGGGCGAGGAACCACGCCACCCCGGCCGTCGCCGCGAGCGAGACGTAGACGAGGATCGAGTGCCCGAAGACGACGCGGAGCACCGGATGCTGCGCCAGCGCCGCCGGGAACACCGGTCCGAGCGGCGCGATCGTCGTGCCGACGTAATGCTCGCCGATCATCGACGAGAGCCCGATGCCGAAGATCGTCAGCGCTAGGCCGGTCGCCACCTGGTTCGACGCGAGCGTCAGCGTCAGGTAGCCGAAGATCATCGACGCCGCCATCGCCGCCGCCATCGCGGCGACGAGCCCGGCGAGCGGCACGCCGGTCGTCCGCGTCACCGCGAAGGCGGTGACCGCGCCGATCAGCATCATTCCCTCGACCCCGAGGTTCAGGACGCCCGACTTCTCCGCGACGAGCTCGCCGAGCGCCGCGAGCAGCAGCGGCGTCGCCGCGCCGACGATCGTCATCAGGATCGAGATGGTCATCGCCTGGCTCATCACGATGCGGCTCCGGCGTGGCCGCCGAGGCGGAGGCGGTGGGTGACGAGGATATCGGCGGCGAGGAGGAAGAAGAGCATCATCGCCTGAAAGACCCCCGTCGCCGAGGACGGCAGCCCGAGCGAGGCCTGGGCGCTCTCGCCACCGACGTAGGTGACGGCGAGGATGATGCCCGCGAGCACGATCCCGAGCGGGTGGAGCCGCCCGAGGAAGGCGACGATGATCGCCGTGAAGCCGTAGCCGGTCGGGAACTGCGGCACCATCTGCCCGAACGGCCCCGCGGCCTCGAAGATGCCCGCGAGCCCCGCCAGACCGCCGCCGGCGAGGAGCGTCAGCCACACCGTCGCGTCGCGCGAGAAGCCGCCGTAGCGCGCCGCGAGCGGCGCCTGCCCGACGACGCGCACCTGGTAGCCGAAGAGCGTCCGCGCCATGACGAACCAGACGCCGAGGGCGATCGCGAAGGCGAGCGGCACGTTCAGGTAGCCGATGCCCGAGAAGTACGGGAGCATCTGGAAGTCGTTGAAGAGACGGCTCTGCGGGAAGTTGAACCCCTCGGGGTCCTTCCACGGCCCGTTCATCAGCCAGTAGAGGAGCTGCACCGCGACGTAGGTGAGCATCAGGCTCGACAGGATCTCGTTGACGTTGAACCGCGTCTTGAGGAGCGCCGGGATCGCCGCCCACGCCGCGCCGCCGAGCACGCCGGCGACGCACATCGCCGGCAGCACCCAGAAGCCGCCCGCGAGGTGCCAGGTCGCGAGCGCGACCGCGGTGCCGCCGAGGCCGCCGAGGATGTACTGGCCCTCCGCGCCGATGTTCCACACCCCGGCGCGGAAGCCGATCGAGAGGCCGACGGCGATCATGACGAGCGGCGCCGCCTTGACCCCGAGGTCCTGCCAGCCGCGGACGTCGACGAGCGGCTCGACGAAGATCTCGCGCACCGCGCCGACCCCGTCGTAGCCGAGGAGCGAGAACACCGCCGCGCCGACGACCATGGTCAGGACGACCGCGAGGACCGGCGCGAGCCAGACCATCGTTCGGCTCGGCTCCTTGCGCTTCTCGAGCTCAAGCACGGGCGGCCTCCGCGCGGTGGTCGCCGCCGGGATCGCCGTGGGTATCGCCGTGAATGCCGCCCATCAGCAGCCCGATCTCCTCGATCGCGAGTTCCCGCGTCGCCCGCTTCGGCGACAGCCGCCCCTCGTTGATGACGGCGAGCGAGTCGGAGAGCGCGAGGAGCTCGTCGAGATCCTGGCTGATGACGACGAGCGCCGAGCCCCGCCCGGCGAGGTCGACGAGCGCCTGGTGGATCGCCGCCGCCGCCCCGGCGTCGACGCCCCAGGTCGGTTGGGAGACGACGAGGACCTCGGGGACCTGAAGCACCTCGCGGCCCATGATGAACTTCTGGAGGTTGCCGCCCGAGAGCGACCCCGCGACCGCCGCCGGCCCCGTCGCCTTCACCCCGAAGGCGCGGATCACCTCGGCGGCGTAGTCGCGCGCGATCCCGCTGGAGATGACCCCGTGGCGGACCATGGCCTTGCGCCCGCGTGCGGTCAGCACGGTGTTGTCGGCGAGCGAGAAGCCCGGCACCGCGGCGTGGCCGTTGCGCTCCTCGGGCACCGCGCAAAGCCCGAGCCGCCGCCGGGCCTTGGTGCCGAGCGCGCCGATCGGCTTGCCGTCGAGCGTCAGCGCGGCGCCGTCGGCGACCGGCGTCTCGCCCGAGAGCGCGAGCAGGAGCTCGTTCTGGCCGTTGCCGGCGACCCCGGCGATCCCGAGGATCTCGCCCGCGGCGACGGTGAAGGAGACGCGCTCGAGGCTCACGTCGAAGTCGCCCGCCCCGGCGAGGCTCAGGTCCGTGGCGACGAACCGCGGCGCCCCGAGCGCCCGGCCGGCGCCGCGCTCTATGTCCTTGAGGTTGCCGCCGATCATCATCTCCGCCATCGAGCGCGAGCTTTCCTCCGCCGGCACGCAGGTCCCGACGACCCGGCCCCCGCGCAGGATCGTCGCGGTGTCGCAGAGCGCCTTTATCTCGTGGAGCTTGTGGCTGATGTAGAGGATCGAGCAGCCGCCCGCGGCGAGGCTCCTCAGCGTCTCGAAGAGCTGGCCCACCTCCTGCGGGGTCAGCACGCTCGTCGGCTCGTCCATGATGAGCAGCTTCGGGTTCAGGAGAAGCGCGCGGACGATCTCGATCCGCTGGCGCTCGCCGACCGAGAGGGTCGAGACGGTGCGGTGCGGGTCGAGCGTCAGCCCGTACTTCGCCAGCACCGCGCGGATGCGCTTCTCGAGCTCGGCGTGGGAGAGCTTCTCGTCGAGCCCGAGGGCGATGTTCTCGAGCACGGTCAGCGCCTCGAAGAGCGAGAAGTGCTGGAAGACCATGCCGATCCCCATGCCGCGCGCCGCCTTCGGGTTGGGGATGCGCACCGCCATGCCGTCGAAGCGGATCTCGCCCGCGTCGGGCTCGAGCACGCCGTAGATCATCTTGACCAGCGTCGACTTGCCGGCGCCGTTCTCGCCGAGGAGCGCGTGGATCTCGCCCGGGCGGACCGCGAAGCCCACCCGGTCGTTGGCGAGGACCCCCGGGAAGGCCTTGGTGACCTCCCGGAGCTCCAGGCGGAACGTCTGCAACGTCACCCGCCCTACTCGGAGAAGAAGGCGAAGCGGATCATGAACAGCGCCGCGACGATCCAGGTCGCCGGGTGCACTTCGCGGCCGCGGCCGGTGATCGCCTTGATGACGGCGTAGCTGATGAAGCCGAAGGCGAGGCCGTTGGCGATCGAGTAGGTGAAGGGCATCATCAGCGCGGTGAGCGCCGCCGGCGCCGCCTCGGTGAGGTCGTCCCAGTCGACGTCGGTGAGCTCGCGCATCATCAGGCAGGCGACGAAGAGCAGCGCCGGCGCGGTGGCGAAGGCCGGGATCGAGCCGGCGAGCGGCGCGAAGAACAGCCCGAGCAGGAAGAGGATGCCGACGACGACGGCGGTGAGACCCGTGCGGCCGCCCGCCTGCACGCCCGAGGCGCTCTCGACGTAGGCGGTGGTCGAGGAGGTGCCGAGGAGCGAGCCCGCGACGATCGCCGTCGAGTCCGAGAGCAGCGCCTTGCCGAGCTGCGGGTTGCTGTGGCCCGGGCCCTCGGTCAGGAGGCCGGCGCGCTTGGCGACGCCGATCAGCGTGCCGGTGGCGTCGAAGACCTCGACGAGGACGAAGACGAGGACGACGTGGAAGATGCCGGTGCCGAGGACGCCGAAGACGTCGAGCTGGAGGAAGGTCGGGGCGATCGACGGCGGCACGTCGAGGATGCCGCCGAACTCGCTGACGCCGAGCAGGATCGAGAGGACGGTGACGACGAGAATGCCGATCAGGATCGCACCCTTGACCTTCAGCACGTCGAGGCCGGCGATGATGAAGAACCCGAGCAGCGCGAGGAGCGGCGCCGGCGCCATCATCTCGCCGAGGGTGACCGAGGTCGCCTCGCTCGTCACCACGATGCCGGCGTTCTTGAGCGCGATGATGCCGAGGAACATGCCGATACCGGCGGCGACGGCCGAGCGCATCGAGTGGGGGATGCCCTCGATCAGCCAGCGGCGGATGCCGGTGATGGTCAGGATGAGGAAGATCACGCCCGAGATGAACACCGCACCGAGCGCCTCCTGCCACGTGTAGCCGAGGGCGCCGACGACGGTGAAGGCGAAGAAGGCGTTGAGCCCCATGCCCGGCGCCATGGCGATCGGCCAGTTGGCGTAGAAGCCCATGATGAAGCAGCCGAGCGCCGCCGCGAGGCAGGTGGCGACGAAGACCGCCGAGTGGTCCATGCCGGTCGTCGACAGGATCTGCGGGTTGACGAAGATGATGTAGGCCATCGTCAGGAAGGTGGTCAGGCCGGCGATGATCTCCGTCCGGACGTTGGTCCCGTGTTCGGAGAGCTTGAAGAGGTTGTCGAGCATGTCTGGGTGTCTCACTGTCGGTGGCTGGGTCGTGGCCTTCAGGCCTTCTGGCGTCTGGCGGGCGCGATCTCGCGCGCCTGCCAGCGGATGACGTGCTCCATGATCTCCGCCGCCACGAAGGCGGCGATGACCTCGGGACGCTTGTCGGGCCGCCCGGCGGCGCCGATCGGACTGACGAGCGCGTCGGCGGGCACGGGCGTGTCGTCGGCGCGGGCGAGCCAGCGCTCGAAGGAGACGCGCTTGGTCCTCGAGCCGATCATGCCGACGTAGGCCGCGTCGCCCCGGGCGAGCGCCTCGCGGGCGATGAGGAAGTCGAGCGCGTGGTCGTGGGTGAGGATGACGAACGCCGTCCCCGGTCGTGCGCTCCGCGCCGTCTGCTCGGGGATCGCGGTCAGGAGCACGTCCATCCCCGGTCCGGCGAGGTGGAGCTCCTCCATCCGCTGGTCGACGAGGACCGGGCGCACCGGCAGGAGCGCCAGCGCCGCCCCGAGCGCCCGCCCGACATGGCCGGCGCCGAAGATCAGCACCTCGGGCAGCCCCATCCGTTCCGCGACGGCGCGCGCGCGGAGCGCGTCCCAGCCCGGCCCGTCGAGCCGCGCGACCGAGAGCAGCGTCCGCCCGCCGCAGCACTGGCCGATCTCGGGCCCGAGCGGGATGTCGAGGCTCTGGCGGTCGTCGCCGCGGGCGAGCATCGCCCGGGCGGCGTCGATCACCATGTACTCGAGCTGTCCGCCGCCGACGGTGCCGAGCGTCGCCTGCGGCCCGACGACCATCCACGCCCCGGCGTCGCGCGGCGTCGAGCCGCGGGCGGTCTCGACGGTGACGAGCGCCGCCGTCGCCTGGTCGCCGCGGAAGCGGTCGAGGAGTTCCGGCCTGACCGTCATGCGCCGCCCTCCTCCAACCGCATCATCGCCATCAGCACCCGCTCCGGCGTCGCCGGCGCCTCGAGCCGCGGGCATTCGCGATAGTCGGCGACGCTCGCCACCGCCATCGACAGCGCCTCGAGCACCGAGACGCCGAGCATGAACGGCGGCTCGCCGACGGCCTTCGACCGCCGGATCGTCGGCTCGCGGTTCTCCGACCACTTCGCGAGCTCGACGTTGAAGACCGGCGGGCGGTCGCTGGCGAGCGGGATCTTGTAGGTCGACGGCGCGTGGGTGCGCAGCCGCCCCTCCTTGTCCCACCACAGCTCCTCGGTGGTCAGCCACCCCATCCCCTGGATGAAGGCGCCCTCGATCTGGCCCTTGTCGATCGCCGGGTTCAGCGAGCGGCCGACGTCGTGGAGGATGTCGACGCGGTCGACGTGGTACTCGCCGGTGAGCGAGTCGACGGAGACCTCGGAAACCGCGGCGCCATAGGCGAAGTAGTAGAACGGCCGCCCCTTGCCCGCCGCCCGGTCCCAGTGGATCTCCGGCGTCTTGTAGAAGCCCGCGGCCGAGAGGTGGACGCGGTTCATGTAGGCTTCCTTGATGAAGTCGTCGAACACCACCCGGCGGTTGCCGATCAGGACGCAGTTCGGCTCGAAGACCACCTGCTCGCGGTCGACCGAATACTTCTCCGCCGCGAAGTCGATGAGCCGGTCCTTGATCTGCTGCGCCGCGTTCTGCGCCGCCATGCCGTTGAGGTCCGACCCCGACGAGGCCGCGGTCGCCGAGGTGTTCGGCACCTTCGCCGTCGTCGTCGCGGTGATCTTCACCCGGTCGAGGTCGATCTGGAAGACGTCGGCCACGACCTGCCCGACCTTGGTGTTGAGCCCCTGCCCCATCTCGGTGCCGCCGTGGTTCAGGTGCACCGAGCCGTCGTTGTAGACGTGCACCAGCGCCCCCGCCTGGTTGTACCAGGTCGCGGTGAAGCTGATCCCGAACTTGACCGGCGTCAGCGCGATGCCCTTGCGGATCACCGGCCCCGTGGCGTTGTGCGCGAGCACCGCGGCGCGGCGGGACTGGTAGTCGGCCGACGCCTCGAGCTCGTCGACGATGCGGCCGATGATGTTGTCGGTCACCGTCTGGTGGTAGGGCGTGACGTTGCGGTCGGTGTCGCCGTAGAAGTTGGCGCGGCGCACCTCGAGCGGGTCCTTGCCGAGCGCGTAGGCGATCTCCTCGACGATGCGCTCGGCGGTGATGAGCCCCTGCGGCCCGCCGAAGCCGCGGAAGGCGGTGTTCGAGACCGTGTTGGTCTTCATCGGCTTCGAGACGATCCTGACCGCCGGGTAGTAGTAGGCGTTGTCGGCGTGGAAGAGCGCCCGGTCGGTCACCGGCCCGGAGAGATCGGCCGAAAACCCGCACCGCGCCGCGAAGCTGCCCTCGACGGCGTGGATGCGCCCGTCGTCGTCGAAGCCGACCTCGTACTCGTTGAGGAAGTCGTGGCGCTTGCCGGTCGCCACCATGTCGTCGTCGCGGTCGGGGCGGATCTTCACCGCCCGGTTCCACTTCTTCGCGGCGACCGCGGCGACCGCGGCGAAGAGGTTCGGCTGGGTCTCCTTGCCGCCGAAGCCGCCGCCCATGCGCCGGACGATGATCGTCACCGCGTTCGACGGCACGCCGAGGACGTGCGCGACCATGTGCTGCACTTCCGACGGGTGCTGGGTCGAGGAGTAGACGGTGACGTCGTCGTCCTCGCCGGGGATGGCGAAGGCGATCATGCCCTCGAGGTAGAAGTGGTCCTGCCCGCCGACGCGCTGGACGCCCTTCAGCCGGCGCGGCGCCGCGGCCATCGCCGCCGCGACGTCGCCGCGCTCGAGCTTCAGGGGCTCGGTGACGAAGGGATAGTCGGCGGCGATCGCCTCGGCGACGTCGGTGACGTGGGGCAGCGGGCGGTACTCGACCTTGGCGAGCGTCGCCGCGCCCCGCGCCGCGTCGCGGGTCTCGGCGACGACGGCGAAGAGCGGCTGGCCGTGGAACTCGACCTTCTCGGTCGCGAACACCGGATCGTCGTGCTTGCCGACCGGGCTCACGTCGTTGTGGGGGATGTCGGCGGCGGCGAGCACGCCGACGACGCCGGGCGCGGCGCGCACCGCGTCGAGGTCGATCGAGACGATCTCGGCGTGGGCCTTGTCGGCGAGCCCCAGATAGGCGTGGAGCGTCCCCACCGGCTCGGCGATGTCGTCGGTGTATTCCGCCGCGCCGGTCACGTGCTTGTGGGCGCTGTCGTGGCGCTGTTCGACGTGGACGCCACCGCGGATCGTCTGCAAGGCGAGCTTCTGTTCCATCAGACCGCCACCTCCCGGTTGAGGAGCGCCGGGGCTCCCGTCTTCTCCAGATAGAACCGCCGCAGCAGGTTGCGCGCGACCGTCAGCCGGTAGTCGGCCGAGGCGCGCCAGTCGGTCAGCGGCTGGAAGTCCTCGGCGAAGGCCTCCTGCGCCCGGGTGACGCTGTCGAGCGTCCACGGCTGCCCGACGAGCGCCGCCTCGACCGCCGCCGCCCGCTTCGGCGTCGCTGCCATGCCGCCGTAGGCGAGGCGCGCGCGCTTCACGACGCCGCCCTCGACGATCACCTGGAAGCCGGCGGCGACCGCCGAGATGTCCTCGTCCCGCCGCTTCGTCACCTTGTAGGCCGCGTCGAGGCTCCCCGCCGGCGGCCTCGGCACGAAGATCTCCTCGACGAAATCCCCCGGCTCGCGGTCCTGCTTGCCGTAGGCGATGAAGAACTCCTCGAGCGGCAGCGTCCGCCGCGTCGCGCCCCGGCGGAGCGTCACCGTCGCGCCGAGCGCGATCAGCGCCGGCGGCGTGTCCCCGATCGGCGAGCCGTTGGCGACGTTGCCGCCGACCGTCCCCATCGCGCGCACCTGCCAGCCGCCGATCCGCCGCCAGTAGGCGGAGAGATGCGGGAACTCGGCGTCGAGCGTCGCCTGGAAGTCGTCGTAGCTGACGCCCGCCCCGATCCGCACGCCTTCGGGCGTCACGGCGATGCCGTGGAGATCGCCGAGGTGGGCGATGAAGACGGCCGGGGAGATGTTGCGCATGAACTTGGTGATCCACAGCCCGACGTCGGTCGACCCGGCGACCACGGTCGCGCCCGGGGTCTCCTCGAGCACCGCGGCGAGGTCGTCCGCCGACGCCGGCACCACCACCCGGTCGTCGCCGCTGCGGATGTCGACCCGCGCCCCGTCGTCGAGCGCGTCGAGCGCCGCCCGCACCCGCGTCCGCTCGGCGAGGAGCGGGTCGGCCTCGGGCGTGCCCTCGATCGACTTCGCCGCGTCGACGATCGGGCGATAGCCGGTGCAGCGGCAGAGGTTGCCCTGCAACGCCTCCTCGATCGCCCCCTCCGACGGCGTCGGGTCGCGCATCCACAGCGCGTAGAGCGACATGATGAACCCCGGCGTGCAGAACCCGCACTGCGAGCCGTGGAGGTCGACCATCGCCGCCTGGATCGGATGGAGCACGCCCTCCCGCGCCAGGTGCTCGATCGTCACCACGTGGGTCAGGTCGAGCGAGCCCATCAGGCGGATGCAGGCATTGACCGGCTCGTAGACGAGACCGCCGTCGCCTCCCGCGCCTCCCCCCGCGCCGACACGTCGCCCGACGAGGACGGTGCAGGCCCCGCAGTCGCCCTCGGCGCACCCCTCCTTGGTGCCGCGCAACCGGCGGATCAGGCGCAGGTGGTCGAGCAACGTGTCCGACGACCGCACGTCCTTCAGACGCTCCTCGCGGTCGTTGAGCAGGAAACGGATCTCGTCACGGATCGCAGTCACGCGTTTCTCCTCCGGCGGGCACTGACCGGGACGGACCCCGGCCTGCCTGCCTTGCAAGCTGTCGATTGTCATGTGATGCCGTTTCGGCGGTCCGTCGCAACAACGATCGTTGCGGGCCGCACAGCATTCGAGCATTGGGCCGCGATTGCGCACGGAACGTGCACGCGCAGCCGATCGTTGGAGCCGGTTCCGGCCAACGCATTTCCTCCCACGGCGCTCTTGGTGGCGCCGAACCGTCCCAGTGTGCCACGTTCCGTCCGAAGAGGAAGCACGCCCTTCGACGAGAGACCTTCAAACGGAGGCTGAAGATCGCGGCGTCACCCCAGGAGCCGCGCCACCCGGCCCCGCGCCCGCTCGAGGGTCGCGGCGAGATCGAGCCCGGCCAACACGCCGCCCGCCACCACCCGGCGCCCCTCGACGAGAAGGTCGCGCACCGCGAACGGCCCGCAGAGGACCAGCGCCGCGACCGGGTCCCACGCGCCCGCCGCGCCGAGGCCCGAGACGTCCCAGATCGCGAGGTCGGCGCGCTTGCCCGCCTCGATCGACCCGAGCTCTGCCCCGCGCCCGAGCACCGTCGCGCCGCCGAGGGTCGCGACCTCGAGCGCCTCGCGCGCGCTCATCGCGTCGGCGCCGTTGCGGACCCGCTGGAGGAGGAGCGCCTGGCGCGCCTCCGAGAGCAGGTGCCCCGCGTCGTTCGAGGCCGAGCCGTCGACGCCGAGCCCGACGCGGACGCCGGCGTCGCGCATCGCCCGGACCGGCGCGATCCCCGAGCCGAGACGGCAGTTCGAGCACGGGCAATGCGCGACCCCGGTCCGCGACCGCGCGAAGAGGTCGATCTCGGCAGCGTCGAGCTTCACGCAATGGGCGTGCCAGACGTGGTCGCCGGTCCACCCGAGGTCCTCGGCGTACTGCCCCGGCCGGCAGCCGAACCGCTCGAGCGAATAGGCGACGTCCTCGTCGTTCTCGGCGAGGTGGGTGTGGAGCATCACCCCCTTGTCGCGGGCGAGCGCTGCCGCGTCGCGCATCAGCCCGGTCGAGACCGAGAACGGCGAGCACGGCGCGAGGCCGACCCGCACCATCGCCTCGGGGCGCGGATCGTGGAAGGCGTCGACGACGCGGATCATGTCGTCGAGGATCGCGCGCTCGCCCTCGACGAGGCTGTCGGGCGGCAGCCCGCCGGCGCTCTCGCCGATGCTCATCGCCCCCCGCGTCGGATGGAAGCGGACGCCGACGCGCGCCGCCGCCGCGATCGTGTCCTCGAGTCGGACGCCGTTCGGGTAGAGATAGAGGTGGTCCGAGCTCATCGTGCAGCCCGAGAGCGCGAGCTCGGCGAGCCCGACCTCGGCCGACACCGCCATGTCCTCGGGCTCCATCCGCGCCCAGACCGGATAGAGCGCCTTCAGCCAGCCGAAGAGCAGCGCGTCCTGCCCGGCGGGAACGGCGCGGGTCAGCACCTGGTAGAGGTGGTGGTGGGTGTTGACGAGCCCCGGCGTCACCACGCATCCGCTCGCGTCGAGCACCTCCGCGCCTTCCGCGGCCGGCGTGCCGGCGAGGGCCCCGACGCCCGCGATCGCGCCGCCCTCCACGAGAACGTCACCGTCGAGTTCGCGACGGTCGGCGTCCATGGTGACGACGCGGGCATTCCTGACGAGTAGACGCGACATGGGATCCTCCAGGGGGATGATCCGGGGCCCGCCCTCGGGGCCCCGAGCGGGGACGTGTTCGGACCGGGCTCAGTGGCCCCCGCCCGAGGACAACGGCACCTCGACGCCGTCCACGTCGTAGAGCTTGCCTTCGAGGAAATGGTCCCCGTGCTGCAGCTTGGCGACGTCCGAGAGCCGCATCACCCGGTCGGTCGCGGCGGGGTGGTCCATGCCGCCGCCGACCAGGTGGTTGAACACGAGGTTGAGCGTGATCGCCATCAGGGCCGCGGAGCTGATGCCCGAATGGAAGATCGTCTGCACCCATGCCGGGAAGTGATGGTAGAACTCGGGGAGAACGATCGGAATGGTCCCGAACCCGATCGAGGTCGCCACGATGATCAGGTTCATGTTGTTCTCGTATTCGACCTTCGAGAGGATGCGGATACCGCTCGCGGCCACCGTCCCGAACAGGACGATGCCGGCGCCGCCGAGAACCGGGCTCGGGATCGCCGCGACGACCCGACCCATCACCGGAAGGAGCCCGAGCACGACGAGGATCAGGCCGCCCGTCGCCACGACGTAGCGGCTCTTGACGCCGGTCACCGCGACGAGGCCGACGTTCTGGGCGAAGGCGCTCTGCGTGAACGACCCGACGATCGGCGCGAGCATGCTCGACAGCATGTCCGCCCGGAGCCCGTTGGCCAGCCGCTGCGAATCGACCTTGGTGTCGACGATCTCGCCCACGGCGAGGATGTCCGCCGAGGTCTCGACCAGCGTCACCAGGATGACGATGAACATCGAGACGATCGCCGCGATCCCGAAGACCGGATAGCCGAAGTGGAAGATCTGGGGCAGCGCGAACGTCGGGCCGTCGGCGATCCGCGAGAAGTCGGTCATCCCGACCGCGAAGGCGATGGCGGTGCCGATGAGCAGCGCGAGCAGGATCGACAGCCGCGACACCGCGGCGCTTCCGAACCGGCTGAGCAGGAGCACGATGACGAGCGTCGCGCCCGCGAGCAGGACGTTGGCCACGCTGCCGTGGGTAGGCAAGGTGGGGTTGCCGCCCATCGCCCAGAACCCGGCGACCGGCATCAGCGTCAGCCCGATCGTGGTGATGACGATGCCCGCCACCAGCGGCGGAAAGTAGCGGATGACGCGGGAGAAGTACGGCGCGATCACCAGGCCGAGGAACGAGGCCACCATGACCGCGCCGAGGATGGCCGGTATGCCGCCGTTGCCCGAGATCGCGATCATCGTCGCGACGCCGGAGAACGAGACGCCCTGCACCAGCGGCAGCTGGCAGCCGAAGAACGGCAGCCC
>CAZEGY010000001.1:0-31333 GCA_964511815.1 uncultured Rhodovulum sp. | reverse complement strand
GCTCGTGGCCCTCCCAGCCGCCCCAGGCGACGAGCGCCCGCGACCTCACAGCGCGCCCTCGAGCGGCGCCGGCCGCTCGGGCAGGGTCTCGATGGCGACGCCGACCGGGTCCATCCCCCGGATCAGGCTTCCGGGACCGCGGTCGTCGCCGCGAGGTCGGTCGAGTCCTCGTCGAGGGCCTCGATCGCCTTCTGGAGCTCGTCCTTGCTCACCGGCTTCTCGTCGAGCTTGACCTGCTCGAGGATGTGGTCGACGACCCGGTCCTCGAAGAGCGGCGCGCGGATCTGCTGGAGCGCCTGCGGGTTCTTCTGGACGAACTCGAAGAACTGCCGCTCCTGGCCCGGGTACTGGCGGGCCTGCTGGAAGAGCGCGCGCTGCACCTCCTGCTCGGGCACGGTGATCTCGTGCTTGTTGCCGACCTCGGCGAGGAGGAGGCCGAGCTTCACCCGCCGCTCGGCGAGCTTCCGGTGCTCCTCGGTCGGCTCGATCTCGCCGTGGTCGTGGCCCTGGTGGTCGTGGTGCTCCTCGTGCCAGAGCTGGTGGGCGATCTGGCGGGCCTCGACGTCGACGAGGCTCGGCGGGAGCTCGAAGCTCGTCGCGGCGTCGAGGGCGTCCATCAGCCGGCGCTTGAGGATGGAGCGGGAGGCGAGGCCGTACTCGTCGGCGAGCCGGCCGCGGATGTTCTCCTTGAGCGCGTCGAGGCTGTCGGCGCCGAAGCGCTTGGCGAGCTCGTCGTCGATCTCGGCGGCCTTCGGCGCCTTCACGCCCTTGACGGTGACCGCGAAGCTCGCGGCCTTGCCGGCGAGGTTCGGGGCGCCGTAGCTCTCGGGAAAGCTCACCTCGACGTCGCGGCTGTCGCCGACCTTGACGCCGACGAGCTGCTCCTCGAAGCCGGGGATGAAGTTGCCCGAGCCGAGCACCAGCGGGAAGTCGTCGGCGGCGCCGCCCTCGAAGGGCTCGCCGTCGACCTTGCCGAGGAAGTCGATGACCACCTGGTCGCCGTCCTCGGCCGCCGCGCCCTCGGCGCGGTCCTCGTAGGACTTCGCGGTCGCGGCGAGGTTGGCGAGCGCCTCGTCGACGGCGCCGTCCTCGATCCCGGCGACGAGCTTCTCGAGGGAGATGCCGGCGAAGTCGACCTCGGGCACGGTCGGCAGCGCCTCGTAGGACATCGAGACCTCGATGTCCTGGCCTTCCTGCCAGTCCTCGTTGGTCATCTTGACCTCGGGCTGGAGCGCCGGGCGGTCGCCGGTCGCCTCGAAGTGCGAGCGCATCGCCGCGTCGATCGACTCCTGCATCGCCTCGCCGAGCACCGACTTGCCGAACATCTTCTTCATCAGGGCGGCGGGTGCCTTGCCCTTGCGGAAGCCCTTCATCTGGAAGTCCTTGCGGGCTTCCTCGAGCTTCTCGTTGACCTTGCTCTCGAGCTCGGTGGCGGGCACCGTGATCGAATAGCCCCGCTTCAAGCCCTCGTTCAGGGTCTCGGTGACCTGCATCGTGCGTGTCCTCGTCTCTCAATCCTCGGCGACCGGAGGTCCCGCCGAAATTGGGGGCCGGCCGCCGCGGCCAGCCGCCTGACGGACAGGTCGAGCCGCATGCGTTCAGTGGCGCCTATACCCTTCCCGCCGCGCGCGCTTCAAGCGGAATCGCCCCCCGGGCCCCCCCGGCGCCGCGAGGGGCGGCCCTTGCCGACGGCGCGCGGCTCCCGCATGGTTCGCGGCATCCGTCCGCGCCCCGAGAGGTCCCGCCCGATGCGCCCGCTCCTCCGTCTCCTCGCCTTCGTCCTCGCGGTTCCGGTCGCGGCGGCCGCGCTCTCCGGCGCCGCCCGGGCCGAGCTTCCCGACCTCGGCGGGCGGGAGGTGAGCGTCGTCACCGAGAACGCCTATCCGCCGCTCCAGTTCGTCGATCCCAGGACCGGCGCCGCGATCGGCTGGGAATACGACGCGATGAACGAGATGGCGAAGCGGCTGAACTTCACGCCGGTCTACGCGACCTCGAGCTGGGACGCGATGATCCCCGCCGTCCACGAGGGCCAGTACGACATCGGCATGACCGGCATCACCATCCGCGGCGACCGGGCGACCCAGGTCGACTTCTCCGCCCCCTACATGCGCTCGGAGACCTTCATGCTGGTGCGCGCCGACGAGGACCGCTTCTCCGACGAGGCGAGCTTCATCGCCGGTCCCGACGACCTCTTGATCGGCGCCCAGGCGGGGACGACGCCGTTCTACGTCGCGGTCTACGACCTCCTCGACGGCAACGAGGCCAACCCGCGGATCAGGCTCTTCGAGACCTTCGGGGCCAGCGTCCAGGCGCTGCGCGCCGGCGACGTCGACCTCGTCCTCACCGACTCGACCGGCGGCCAGGGCTACGTCGACGCCAACCCCGGGGTCTTCAGGCTGACCGGCGCGGCGATGGGCAGCGAGGACTTCGGCTTCATCTTCCCCGAGGGGTCGGACCTCGTCGCCCCGATCGACGCCGCCATCGCCGAGCTGACGGCCGACGGCACCTTCGAGGCGCTGAACAAGAAGTGGTTCCTCGACTACCGGATGGGCGAGTAGCCCGGCCCGATGCCGCCGCCCGAGCCCCGCGAGTTCCCCTGGTGGCTCGCCGCCCTCGGCGCGCTCGGCGCCGTCCTCCTCGCGCTGATCGTCGCCGACCCGACCTATCGCAGCGTCCTCTCGCTGCTTTCGACCGGCATCGGCGTGACGATCTTCGTCACCGTCGTCGCCTTCGTGCTGGCGACCGCCCTCGGGCTTCTCCTCGCGGTCTGCGCTCTCTCGCGCCGCACGGCGCTGCGTCAGGCGGCACGCTTCTACGTCGAGGTGATGCGCGGGGTGCCGATCCTCGTCCTCCTGCTCTACGTCGCCTTCGTCGCCGCGCCCGCCCTCGTCGCCGGCCTCAACGCCCTCGCCGAGCCCCTCGGCCTCGGCGAGATCCGGACCCGCGACGTCTCGCTGATGTGGCGCGCGATCCTCGCCCTCGCCCTCGCCTACGCCGCGTTCATCGCCGAGGTCTTCCGCGCCGGCCTGCTCTCGGTCGACGAGGGCCAGATCGAGGCGGCGCAGGCGCTCGGCCTCACCCCCTGGCAACGCTTCCGCCTGATCGTGCTGCCCCAGGCGCTCCGCACCATCCTGCCGCCCCT
Organism: uncultured Rhodovulum sp.; assembly: GCA_964511815.1. Classification (GTDB taxonomy): domain Bacteria; phylum Pseudomonadota; class Alphaproteobacteria; order Rhodobacterales; family Rhodobacteraceae; genus Amaricoccus. The sequence goes on along the minus strand of CAZEGY010000001.1, from coordinate 28,191 downwards.
CGGCAACGACTTCGTCGCGCTCGTCAAGGACAGCTCGCTGGTCTCGGTCCTCGGCGTCGCCGACATCACCCAGCTCGGCAAGGTCTACGCCGCCTCGTCCTTCCGCTTCTTCGAGACCTACAACGTCGTCGCCTTCCTCTACCTGACGATGACGATCGGCCTCTCCCTCGGCCTCCGCGCCCTCGAGCACCGCCTCCGCCGCCGGGAGAACCGCGTGTGAGACACCCCCGTCCCGCGCGCGAGACGGGGGTCAAGCGATTGATTTCAGTGGAGAACTCTTCCGACGTTAGCCGGAGACCTGTGCGTGGACGCCGCACTGGATAGGTTTTGGCGGTCGTTTGGCGGTTTTCGGGCGTAGGAACCGGGCGCGATGGCTTGGGATGGTGGTGTCGCAATCGTGCCTTGCCCCGCTGCCGCGGGGCTCGCGGCACTCAGGCGGGCATCGCCGCCATGCGGCGGACGGCCGGGGTCAGGTTGCAGGCGAGGAAGGTGAGGTGCGCCTGGAGCGACACCCGTTCGAGGCCGACGTAGCGGGCGCGGCCGAGCCCGTAGCTGCGCTTCGTCGTGCCGAAGACCTTCTCGACCCGGCTGCGCACCGCGCCGACCGTCCGGTTCCAGGCGGTGCGCGCCGCGGCCTTCGCCGGCGCCATCGACGCCGTCATCCTCGACAGGCTGCTTCATCACAGCCAGATCATCACCATCAGGAGCGAGCAATGATTATATTGCACGTATGGGCCGATTCGGCTCAACCCTGTTGCTGCTGGCAGACGCTAGTTCGCGCGGTCCCAACCGACGGAATCGTCCGGTTGGAACTGGAACGCCGCGAGGAAGCGGTCGCGGAAGGCCGCCATCGGCCACGCCGGAACCGTGGCGGCGGGCACCATGCCCGCGGTCCAGCCCCAGCCGTCGAGGCGGGCGACGAGCGACGGCGGGCCGATGACGTGGACCGGCACCTCGCGCCCCGCCGCGTCGCCCGAGACGAAGGCGGCGGGCTGGTGGTCGCCGAGGACGACGAGGAGGCGGGGGCGCGCGCCCGGCCGGGCGGCGAAGGCGCCGAGGGCGCGGAGGCTGTAGTCGATGGCGCGGCGGTACTGCTCGCGCACCCGGGTCTCGTCGCGCCACACGACCTCGGCCGGGTCGCCGGCCGCCAGCCCGGCGGTGTAGACGCTGCCGTCGCCGACCGCGTCCCACGGCAGGAGCGGCGGCAACGGCGTCCACGGCGCGTGCGACGAGAGCAGCGCCACCTCGGCCATCACCGGCGGGCGGGCGGCGTCGGCGAGGAGGTCGCGCTCCAGCGCGGCGAGGGTGAACTGGTCGGGCATCGTCACCCAGCCGAAGGGCGCGCCGCGGTAGCCGAGGTCGCCCGCGGCGAGGACGGTGTCGTAGCCGAACCACCCGGCCTCGGGCCACGCGAGGGTGATCCCGGGCATCACCGCCGCCGTCCGCCAGCCGGCGCCCTGCGCGAGGTGGAGGAGGGTGCGGCGGCCGCTGCCGAGCAGGGCGCGGTAGGTGCCGGCGTTGTCGATCGCGAGGCCGGAGAGCAGCGTCGCGTGGGCGAGCCAGCTCTGGCCGCCGACCGTCGGAGAAACGAGGAACCCCGAGCGCGCCGCGAGGCCGGCCACGGCGAGGCCGGCCTCGGCGTCGGCGAGGGCGGCGGCGGTGGTCGCGGCATAGAGCGGGTTGTCGAGGGCGGAGCGGCCGTAGGACTCGACGAAGACGATGACGACGTCGCTGCCGCGGAGGGCGGGAAGGATCGCCTCCGGCGCCGCCGCCGCCCACCGATCGCGCGTCGCCGCGACGCGGAAGGCGGCGAGATCGGCGCGCGCCCGGAAGGCGGCGGCGACGTGCTCCCCCGCCATCGCGCTGGTGCGGGCGTGGCCGGGCAGGTCGGCGCGGGCGCTGGCGTCGAGGACGACGGCGGCGAACGCGGGGACGGCGAGGACGGCGGCCACCCGACGGGCGCGCGGCGGGGCGAGGCCGGCGAGCCGGCCGGTCGCCCACCAGCACAGGCAGCCGGCGAGGACGATCGCGGCGGCGAGGGCGAGCGCGGCGGCGAGGGCGAGCGGCCAGCCGACGGCGCCCCGGGCGAGGCGCCAGGCGGCGACGACGAGGTTGCCGTCGAGGACCGGATTGAACGGCCTGAGGAACGCGGTCTCGGTGGCGAGATCGGCGAGCTTCAGGGCGAAGGTCGCGGTGAGGAAGGCAGTGATCGCCCCGCAGAGCGGCCCCGCCCGCCGGGCCGGACAGGCGGCGAGGGCGAGGACGACGAGCGGGAGCTCGAGCGGGAAGCGGCGGAGGCCGGCCGCGGTCAGCACGCCGGGCTGGTTCGGGAGGACAAGGACCGCCCAGAGGACGAGCACGGCCGCAACGGCCTCGACGATGCGCCGGCCCTCAGCCATCGGCGAGGCGGGCATAGACGTCGCCGGGGCGCCCCCCGGCGGCATGGGCGGCGAGGGCGGGGGCGAAGGCGTCGGCGTCGCGCCAGTCGGGGAGCGCGAAGGCGGCGCGCTCGCCGGTGGCGAGGTTGAAGACGTAGGGTCCGAGCGCCGCCAGCCGGGCGACGCAGGCGCGCGCCGGTCGCGGGTCGGCGGGGAGCGCCTCGAAGGCGACCCACGGCACCGGCCGCGACAGCCCGGCGAGGACCTCGGCCTCGTAGCCCTCGACGTCGATCTTGACGAACCGCGGCGGCCCGTGGGCGGCGATGAGCGCGTCGAGGGTGGTGACGGCGACGGTCTCCGCCGTGTCCCAGCGCACGCCGCCGAACCCCGGCGCCGCGGCCATGCGCGCGGCGAAGCCCGGCGTCAGCGACGACACCGTCGGGTGGAGCCGCGAGACCGCGAGCCGCGCCGAGCCCGGCCGCGGCCCGGCGGCGGCGCGGACGAGGATCACCCCGGGCGGCAGGTCGCGGGCGAGGAAGCGGTGGAAGAGCGCCTGCGGCTCGAGCGCCACGACCCGGGCGCCGGCGGCGACGAGCGCCCGGGTGCGGTTGCCGGCGTGGGCGCCGATGTCGAAGGCGAGATCGCCCGGGGCGACGATGCCGCGGTAGAAGCGGGCGAGACGCGGGATCGTCCACGGCCGGGCGCGGTAGATCGCCAGCGACCGGGCGAGCCCCGCCCAGCTCCGCAGCGCCGGCGTCATCGCCGGCGGAGGAGGCGGACGACGTCGGCCGCGAACGAGGCGGCGAGGGCCGCGAGGACCGCGGCGGCGAGCCACGCCGAGAGCGGCGGCGCCAGCGGCGGGGCGAGGACGAGGGCGAGGACCCCGATCGTCAGCGCGCACACCGCCCGGCGCCGCCCCGACGGCGGCAGCGGCGCCGCGAGCGCCGGCGCGAGGCGACCGGCGGCGACGAAGGCGTAGCGCACGAGCCCGATCGCCAGCACCCACGGCCCGGCCTTGCCGAGCCCGAGGGCGAGGCCGGCGAGGGCGAGGACGAGGAGCGCGTCGACCTCCATGTCGAAGCGCGCCCCGAAGGGCGAGGCGAGCCCCTGCCGCCGGGCGACGAAGCCGTCGACGCCGTCGAGGGCGAGGAGCACCAGCGCGACGGCGAGGGCGCCCCAGCCCGCGCCGCCGGCGAGAGGCCCGGGCTCGACGGCGAGCGCGACGAAGACCGCGGTGCCGCCGGCGCGGGCGAGGGTGATGCCGTTGCCGAGGCCGAAGCGCGGGTGCCCGTGCGTGGCGGGCAGGCGGTCGAAGACGAAGGCCCCGGCCGCGGCGAGCGCCGAGAGCCCGGCGACGGGCGCCAGCGTGCCGGCGAAGGGCAGCGCGGCGAGCGCCGCGGCGGCGGCGACGGCGACGAGCGCGAAGCCCGCGGCGGCGCCACGGAGCGCGCCGGGAGGGGAGCCCGAGGCGAGACGGACGCCGGTCATCGCCGGACCGTGCCCCGGCGGGCCGCGGGTGCTACACTGGCCCGGTCCCCCATGGAGGACGTGGCGTGCGCTATGGTCTCGTGTCCCGGCTCTTCCACTGGATCACCGTCGTGCTCGTGCTGGTGATGATACCGGTCGGCCTGACGATGATACAGGAAATCCCGCGGCCGGTTCAGGACCGGCTCTTCATCCTCCACAAGGGCCTCGGGCCGGTGGTGCTCGTCGTCGTGCTCCTCCGCCTCGCCTGGCGGCTGGCCCACCCGGCGCCGCCGCTGCCGGCCGAGATGCCGGCACTGCAACGGCGGGCGGCGGGCGCGGTCCACGCCGGGCTCTACGCCCTCCTCATCGTGATGGCGACGAGCGGCTATGTGCGCGTGACCACGGGCGGATTCCCGATCGAGGCGCTGAACGCGCTCGGCATTCCGCCGCTCTTCGCCAAGAACGAGGCGGTGGCGGAGGTCGCCGAGCGCATCCACGCGACCGCCGCCGCCGGGCTCATCGTCCTCATCGCCCTCCACGTCGGCGCCGCCGCCTGGCACGGGCTCGTCCGCCGCGACGGGGTCGTCGGGCGGATGTGGCCGCCGTTCTCCGACCCGCGCTGACGCGCCCGCCCGCGCCGGTCCTCACGGCGGTTTGACAGCCCGCCCGGTTCGGGTAGCGTGCGCGCGCCGGCAGAAGGGGAGTGCGATGGGGTTTTCCGAGGTGTTCGCAAAGGGTGTCGCGATGGTCGGCGCCGGGGCGATTCTGATGCGGCGCTGGGGAGCGGCCGAGGCGGCTCCGGCGGTGGGCGCGGCGCCGGAGATCCCCGACGCCCGGCCGCAGTCGATCCCGACCCTGAAGATGCCGACCGCCCGCGGCTGGTCGGGCGGCCGCGTGCCGGTCGCCGCGCCCGGCCTGAAGGTCAACGCCTTCGCCACCGGCCTCGTGCACCCGCGCTGGATCGAGACGCTGCCGAACGGCGACGTGATGGTCGCCGAGGCGCTCCAGGACGCCGGGCCGGTCAAGTCGGCGTTCGACTACGCGATGGTGGTGACCATGCGCCGCGCCGCCGCGGTCGGCCCGAGCCCGAACCGCATCACCCGGCTCCGCGACGCCGACGGCGACGGGTTCGCCGAGGTTCGCGGCGTCTTCCGCGACGGCCTCCGCCAGCCCTTCGGCATGGCGCTGGTCGGCGACACCTTCTACGTCGGCAACACCGACGGCATCGTCGCCTTCCCCTACCGCGACGGCGCCGAGCGGCTGGAGAGCGAGGGCCGCAAGCTCCTCGACTTCGAGCCGGGCGGCCACTGGACGCGGAGCCTTCTCGCGTCGCCCGACGGCACGCGCCTCTACGCCGGCTACGGCTCGCTCACCAACATCGCCGACCAGGGCTTCGCCGTCGAGGAGGGGCGGGCGTCGGTCTGGGAGCTCGACCTCGGCAGCGGCGCCGCGCGGCTCTTCGCCGGCGGCCTCCGCAACCCCGTCGGCCTCGCGTGGGAGCCGGTGACGGGCGCGCTCTGGACGGTCGTCAACGAGCGCGACGGGCTCGGCGACGAGACCCCGCCCGACTACCTGACCGAGGTCGTCGACGGCGGCTTCTACGGCTGGCCGTGGTGCTACTGGGGCCGGACCGTCGACGGCCGGGTGCCGCAGAACGCCGGCAAGGTCGCGTCGGCGCGCACCCCCGACTACGCGCTCGGCGGGCACACCGCCTCGCTCGGGCTCTGCTGGCTGCCGGCGGGGACGCTGCCCGGCTACGGCGACGGCATGGTGATCGGCCAGCACGGCTCGTGGAACCGCTCGACCCTCTCGGGCTACCGGGTGGTCCACGTCCCCTTCGACAACGGCCGCCCGAGCGGGCCGCCGCGCGACATCCTCTCGGGCTTCCTCTCCGACGACGAGAAGGACGCCTGGGGCCGGCCGGTCGGCGTCGCCCTCGCCCCGGACGGGGCGCTCCTCGTCGCCGACGACGTCGGCAACGCGATCTGGCGGGTGACCGGCGCGTGACGCGAAGGCGGGCGGGGAGGGGAATCTGCCATTGACTTGAAGGACCTGCGCACGCCACGCTCGGGCGACGCGACGCGAAGATCGTGCCCACGCCCATCCAACAGGGAGAAACCGACTCATGCGAAACACGACGATCGGCCGCCGTGCGCTGCTCGCGACGGCGGCCCTCATCGCCGCGGGCGCCCTCGCCGGCACCGCCGCGGCCCAGGGCTATCCCGACCGCCCGATCACCCTCATCGTGCCGTGGGGCGCGGGCGGCGGCACCGACTCGACGGCGCGGATCATCGGCTCGCTGCTCGAGCAGGAGCTCGGCCAGCCGATCAACGTCGTCAACCGCACCGGCGGCTCGGGCGTCGTCGGCCACTCGGCGATCGCCGAGGCCGCGCCCGACGGCTACACCATCGGCATCGCCACCGTCGAGATCGGCATGATGCACTGGCAGGGCCTCACCGACCTGACCTGGGAGAACTACACGCCGCTGACGCTGATGAACTTCGACCCCGCCGCGGTCAACGTCCGCGAGGACGCGCCCTGGGCCGACCTCCCCGCCTTCATCGAGGCGGTGAAGGCCGACCCGGGCACGCTCAACGCCTCGGGCACCGGCCAGGGCGGCATCTGGCACCTCGCGATCATGGGCCTGCTCTCCAAGCTCGGGATCGACCCGACGGCGGTGCGCTGGGTGCCGAGCGAGGGCGCGGCCCCGGGCCTCCAGGAGCTCGTCGCCGGCGGCGTCGACGTCGTGCCCTGCTCGATCCCCGAGGCGCGCTCGCTGATCGACGCCGGCCGCGTCCGCCCGCTGGCGGTGATGTCGAGCCAGCGCAACGAGGCCTTCCCCGACGTGCCGAGCACCGAGGAGGTCGTCGGCGCCAGCTGGGAGATCGGCGCGTGGCGCGGCATCGTCGGGCCGAAGGACCTGCCCGAGGACGTCACCGCCCAGCTCACCGCGGCGCTCGAGAAGGTCTACAACAGCGCCGAGTACGCCGACTTCATGGCCAGGCAGGGCTTCGGCCGCCAGTGGGCGGCGGGCGCCGAGTTCGGCACCTTCATGAAGGACAGCGACGAGAGCCTCGGCGCGGTCATGCAGGAAGTCGGGCTCGCCAAGTAGCCCCCATCCGGCGGCCGCGCCCGCCGCGGCCGCCACGCCAGGGACGGGAGACAGCGAATGCGCCTCAACGACGCGCTGCTCGGCGCCATCCTCCTCGTCGTCGCCGCGGTGCTCGGGTACGTCGCCCGCGGCTTCCCGGCGGTGCCCGGGCAGGACTACGGCGCCAGCGCCTTTCCGACGCTGATCGCCGTCGGCTTCGCCGGCTGCGGCCTCGTCCTCATCCGCCAGGGGCTGAAGGAGAAGGCGCCGCTCGTGATCTGGCGCGACTGGACCCGCGACCACCGCCACGTGGTCAACGTCCTCTCGATCATCGCGGCGACGCTCTTCTACATCTTCGTCGCCGACCGGCTCGGGTTCATCCTGACGACGGCGACCCTCCTCCTCGCGCTCCTGCTGCGCTTCCGCGTCCGCTGGACGACGGCGGTGGCGATCGCGGTCGCGATCCCGGTGATCATGCAATACCTGTTCGGCAACCTCCTCCTGGTGCCGCTGCCGTGGGGCGTGCTCGCCCCGATCCGCTGGGGGTGACGCGATGAACGCAATCGGCCTGGCCGCCGAGCTCGTCTTCCAGGTCGACGTGCTCGTGACGATCTTCCTCTCGGCGATCTTCGGCCTCGTCGTCGGCGCCATCCCCGGCCTGACCGCGACGATGGCGATCGCGCTCCTCGTGCCGCTCACCTTCTTCATGGACCCGATCCCGGCGGTCGGCACCATGGTCACCGCCTCGGCGATGGCGATCTTCGCCGGCGACATCCCCTCGACGCTGCTGCGCATCCCCGGCACCCCGGCCTCGGCCGCCTACACCGAGGAAGCCTACAAGATGACCCTGAAGGGCGAGGCCGAGACCGCGATGGCGGCGAACCTGCTCTTCTCGGCCTTCGGCGGCCTCGTCGGCACCGCCGTCCTCATCGTCGCCGCGCCCTACCTCGCCGAGATCGCGCTCAAGTTCTCCGCGCCCGAGTACTTCTGGATGGCGACGCTCGGCCTGACCTGCGCCGCCTTCATCGGCGCGGGCAGCCCGGTCAAGGGCTTCCTCAGCCTGCTCATCGGCCTCGCGGTCGCCACCGTCGGCCTCGACAACCCCGCGGCGGTGCCGCGCTTCACCTTCGGCTCGACCGAGCTCCTCGGCGGCATCGACTTCATCTCGGCGATGATCGGGCTCTTCGCCATCTCCGAGATCCTGCGCAACGCCTCGATCGGCATGGCCTCGCAGCCGGTGCCGCAGGTCGGGCTCGGCAACCCGCTCAAGGGCTGGGTGCCGCTCTTCCGCAAGTACTGGCCGCAGCAGGTCCAGGGCAACGTCATCGGCGTCGGCGTCGGCGTCCTCCCCGGCGCCGGCGCCGACCTCGCCGCCTGGGTCGCCTACGCGGTCAGCCGCAAGCTCTCCAGGCACCCGGAGAAGTACGGCACCGGCTACCTCGAGGGCATCGTCTCGGCGGGCTCGGCCAACAACTCCGCCCTCGGCTCGGCCTGGGTGCCGGCGCTGGTCTTCGGCATCCCCGGCGACACCATCACCGCGATCGTCATCGGCGTCCTCTTCATCCACGGCCTCAACCCCGGCCCGACGCTCTTCATCTTCGAGCCGCAGAACATCTACGCGGTGTTCATCATCTTCATCATCGCCAACATCCTGATGGTGCCGCTCGGCTACGCGGCGATCATGCTGTCGCGGCCGATCCTGAAGATGAAGCGCCGCATCCTGATGCCGGTGATCCTCGCCTTCTGCATCGTCGGCGCCTTCGCCAGCAACAACGCGGTCTTCAACGTCGGCGTGATGCTCGCCTTCGGCATCCTCGGCTTCTTCATGGAGGAGAACGAGATCCCGCTGGCGCCCTGCATCCTCGGCATCGTGCTCGGCGGCATGGTCGAGGGCCACTTCATCACCACGATGATCCGCAACGACGGCAACCTCCTCGCCTTCTTCGAGCGCCCGATCGCGGCCTTCCTCGGCATCGTCACCATCCTGATCTGGCTCTCCCCGCTCCTCCTCCGCCTCTGGCGGCGGAGGGCGGCGTAGGCCGGGGCCCGATGGCGGGGGCCGCTTGCGCCAAGAGGCAGGCATCGGTTCCCCAAATACTCGTGAATCTCGGTGAGAAGAACGACGATCTCGATCGCCGCGGCGATCTCGCCGGCCTGCGCCGCGGGCACGCCCTCGATCGCGACGGTGAGCTCGAGGCGCATCACCGGGGCCGCCTCCCGCGCCAGCGCGTCGAGGATCGTCGTGCGGAACGCCTCGGGCGCCGGGCGGTCGACCACCTTCGTGTGGGCGACGGGGGCCGCGACGGCGAGGCCCGGGACGACGCCGGCGAGGCCGAGGGCGGCGCCGGCGATCTCGGCCCAGCGCGCGGCCGGCGCGTCGCGCGCCTCCGCCGCCGCGTCCGCGGCGACCGGCGCGGGAGGCGCCGGCGCCGCCGCCGGCTTCGGCACGCCCGGCGGTGCCAGTCCCGCGAGCGGGCTCGGCCGCCTTTCCTCGTCCGCCATCGCCCGCCCCTCCGCCGCTGGCCCGTGCCGAGGGTAGCGCGGCGCGCGGGGCGTCGAACCGACGAAACCGACGCGGGCCCGGTCGCTCCCGGACAAGCACGCCCGGGCCGGGGCCGATCCACTCGGCCGGTGAAAGGACGCGCCGCGCCATGATGGAACGGAGGACACGCCGCGGCGGCTCGACCGGTCACGCCCGGAGCCTGCCGGCCGGCGCCATCGCCCAGATGCCGTGGCGCATCCCGCTCAACACCGACCGTCCGACCGAGCCGCTGCCGCCCGAGGGCGTCGCCGCGATCCACGACGCGGCGATGCGCGTGCTCGAGGAGATCGGCATCGACTTCCTCAACGACGAGGCGCGGGCCTATCTGCGGGCGGCGGGCTGCGCCGTCGACGGCGTGACCGTGCGCATGGACCGCGGCTTCGTCATGGAGCGGGTGGCGAAGGCGCCGGCGCGCTTCGACATCGTCCCGCGCAACCCCGGGCGCCGGGTGACGATGGGCGGCGGGCACATGGCCTTCGTCAACGTCTCGTCGCCGCCGAACGCGATGGACCTCGACCGCGGGCGGCGGCCGGGCAACATGGCCGACTTCCGCGACCTCATCCGCCTGACCCAGTACTTCAACTGCATCCACGTCGCCGGCGGCTATCCGGTCGAGCCCGTCGACGTCCACGCCAGCGTGCGCCACCTCGACTGCCTCTACGAGAAGCTGACGCTGACCGACAAGGTCGTCCACGCCTACAGCCTCGGGCCGGAGCGGGTCGAGGACGTGATCGAGATGGCGCGGATCGCCTCCGGCCTGCCGCAGGCCGAGTTCGAGAGCGCCCCGCGGCTCTTCACCAACATCAACTCGTCGTCGCCGCTCAAGCACGACTGGCCGATGCTCGACGGTGCCATGCGCTTCGCCCGCCGCGGCCAGCCGGTGATCGTGACGCCGTTCACCCTCGCCGGGGCGATGGCGCCGGTGACGATGGCCGGTGCCGTCGTCCAGTCGATCGCCGAGGCGCTCGCGGCGGTCGCGCTCCTCCAGGTGGTGCGCCCCGGCGTGCCGTGCATGATCGGCACCTTCACCTCGAACGTCGACATGAAGTCGGGCGCCCCGGCGTTCGGCACGCCCGAGTACGTCCGCGCCACCCAGATGACCGGGCAGATGGCGCGCTTCTACGGCCTGCCGCTGCGCGCCTCCTCGGCCTGCGCCTCGAACGCCCCGGACGGGCAGGCGATGTGGGAGAGCATGAACTCGCTGTGGTCGGCGGTGCAGGCCGGCGTCAATCTCGTCTACCACGCCGCCGGCTGGCTCGAGGGCGGGCTCATCGCCTCGTTCGAGAAGTTCGTGATGGACTGCGAGGTGCTCCAGCAGTTCCAGCGCTACTTCGACCCCGCCCTGACCGACACCTCGCCCGACGCCCTCGCGGTCGGGGCGATCGCCGCGGTCGGCCCGCACGGCCACTTCTTCGGCGCCGAGCACACGCAGGGCCGCTACAGCACCGCCTTCTACGCCCCCTTCCTCAGCGACTGGCGCAACTACGAGGCCTGGGCCGAGGCCGGCGCGCCGACGACGGAGGTCCGCGCCAACCGGGTCTGGAAGGCGATCCTCGCCGAGTTCGAGCCGCCGCCGATCGACGAGGGCGTCCGCGACGAGCTCGCCGCCTTCGTCGCCCGCCGCAAGCGCGAGGGCGGGGCGCCGACCGACTTCTGAGCGACGCGATCGGGGTTTCGCGGGTCGCGCGATCGCGGTAAGGGACCGCACCCCTCCCTTCCCGCAGGAGCGCCCGCCCGTGAAAGACACCGTGACCGACAGCGGCTTCTTCACCGAAGACCTCGCCAGCCGCGACCCCGCGATCTTCGGCGCCACCCGCGACGAGCTCGGCCGCCAGCGCGACGAGATCGAGCTCATCGCCTCGGAGAACATCGTCAGCCGCGCCGTGCTCGAGGCGCAGGGCTCGGTGATGACCAACAAGTACGCCGAGGGCTATCCGGGCCGGCGCTACTACGGCGGCTGCCAGTTCGTCGACGTCGCCGAGACGCTGGCGATCGAGCGGGCCTGCCAGCTCTTCGGGGCGAAGTTCGCCAACGTCCAGGCCAACTCGGGGAGCCAGGCCAACCAGTCGGTGTTCCTCGCCCTCCTCCGGCCCGGCGACACCTTCCTCGCGATGGATCTCGCCTCGGGCGGCCACCTCACCCACGGGGCCAAGCCCAACATGTCGGGCAAGTGGTTCGCGCCGGTGCACTACGGCGTCCGCAAGCAGGACCAGCGCCTCGACTACGACGAGGTCGCCGCGCTCGCCAAGGAGCACCAACCGAAGCTAATCATCGCCGGCGGCTCAGCGATCCCGCGGCAGATCGACTTCCGCCGCTTCCGCGAGATCGCCGACTCGGTCGGGGCGTACCTGATGGTCGACATGGCGCACTTCGCCGGGCTCGTCGCCGGCGGGCAGCATCCGAACCCGATCGAGCACGCGCATGTCGTCACCACCACCACCCACAAGACCCTGCGCGGCCCGCGCGGCGGCATGGTGCTGACCAACGACGAGGGCATCGCCAAGAAGATCAACTCGGCGATCTTCCCCGGCCTCCAGGGCGGGCCGCTGATGCACGTCATCGCCGCCAAGGCCGTCGCCTTCGGCGAGGCGCTGCGGCCGGAGTTCAGGGACTACGCCGCGCAGGTGGTGAGAAACGCCCAGGTTCTCGCCGAGGCGCTGATGAAGGGCGGCATCGACATCGTCACCGGCGGCACCGACACCCACCTGATGCTCGTCGACCTGCGCCCCAAAGGCGTCACCGGCAAGGACGCCGAGGCGGCGCTCGGGCGGGCGCACATCACCTGCAACAAGAACGGCATCCCCTTCGACCCGGCGCCGCCGACGGTCACCTCCGGGGTGCGCCTCGGCACGCCGGCCGGCACCACCCGCGGCTTCGGCGAGGAGGAGTTCCGCGAGATCGGGCGGCTGATCGTCGAGGTCGTCGACGGCCTCGCCGCCAGCGGCCCGGACGGCAACGGCGCGGTCGAGGCCGCGGTCAAGGCGCGCGTGCAGGCGCTCTGCGACCGCTTCCCGGTCTATCCCGGCCTCTGAGCTTCCCGCGCCGCCGCGGTCGGCGGCGGCGCGCCGGCCCTCGCGCGACTTTCTGTCATGGTTCGCTTGACACGAATCGACATGCGGCCCATTTCACCTCCGTGGCGCGGATGTTCATTCGAACAACGCCGCTTCGCTCGAACCCGTTGACGTCGGCGGCCCGGCCGCGACGGACTCCCTCCGCAGACCCGTTCGACGAACAGGCTCCCCGCCGCCAGAGCGTCCCATTAAGGGCGCCGGGACCGAACGAGAGACGCTTTGCAGGGACGACAGAAGATGACCCGGATTTTCGCTGTTGCGGCGCTCGCCGCCGTCACCATCCTCGGCGCGACCTTCGCCGTCGGGGTCTATGCCCAGGCGGCCGAGGTTGCGGGCGAGGTTCCCGCCGCCGTCGTCGCGGCCGTGATCGCCTGACGATCGCCTGGCCGGCCCGGCGCCGGCAGGAGACGAAAACGCCGCGGGACTTCCGCGGCGTTTTCGTTTTCGGGTGCGAGTGAACCCGGCGCGGTGCGCTTTTCACGTTCACCCGATCGGCGGATCACGTTCGTTTCACGCTGATTCGGGCATACCACCTCTCGGCCCCCGGCTCGTACGCGAAGCCGGGAGCGACGGAAGCCTCGCCTTCAGGGCCTATCCCTCGTGCGAGGGACATTCATCAAACCACGCATTTTTCGAAGGAAGCACAACGATGACCCGCATTTTCACCCGCTGCGCACTCACGAGCCTCACCATCCTCGGAGCCACCTTCGCCGGTGGCGTCCTCGCCCGGGCGGACGACGTGCGCCAGCTCGCCGCCGGCGCCGGCCTGTCGCAGTCCGAGGCGGCCGGGATGACGCTGACCGAGATCGCCGCGGCCAAGTTCAACCGCGACAGCGGCGGCGACGACCAGCAGACGATCTCGCACGCGACGCCCGTGCGGGTCGACCCCGCCCGTCACGCCCGCCTCGTCGCCGCCGCCGGGCTGACGCCCGCGGAGGCGCAGGGCATGACGCTGACCCAGCTCGCCGCCGGCGTCTTCAACGCCGGCAGCGACGGCGACGACGCCCAGACCGTCGTCTCGGTCTCGTCGCGCGGCCCGGTGCGCATCGGCTCGCAGCTCGTCGCCGCCGCCGGGCTCGACCCGGTGGAGGCGCAGGGCATGTCGCTGACCGAGATCGCCGCGGCCAAGTTCGGCCGCGACACCGGCAACGACTAGAGCGGGGTCCGTCCCGGCTTGCACCGGGCCGCCCACTCTGGAGTCTTGAACTGGCGCAATATCCTGATCACCGGACGATTCCGTCCGGTTGGATACTGCGCTACGTCGCCGGCTTCGCGTCCGACCCCTCCGGGGCGTCGGGCGCGTCGGGCGCGTCGAAGCGCACCCGCACGTAGGAGCCGGGCGCGGGCTCGATCGCACCGAGCACCGCGCCCGGCTCGCGCGCGGGCACCATCCGGCCGGAGCGCGCCTTGAGCCAGGCGTCCCAGTCGGGCCACCAGCTGCCGGGCGTCTCCTCGCCGCCCTTCAGCCACTCCTCGAGCGACGGCGCCGAGAGGTCGTCGTTGGTCCAGAACTGGTACTTCTGCTGCACCGGCGGGTTGACCACCCCGGCGATGTGGCCCGAGCCCGAGAGGATGAAGCGGACCTTGGCCTTCTTCATCTCCTTGGCGCCGCGGTAGACCGACGCCGCCGGGGCGATGTGATCCTCCTTGGTGGCGATGTGGTAGACCGGCCCCTTGATGTCGCCGAGGGTGATCGGCACGCCGTCGACCTTGAGCTCGCCGCGGGCGAAGGCGTCGCGGATGTAGAACTCCTCGAGATAGAAGCGGTGCGCCATTGCCGGCATCGCCGTCGAATCCGAGTTCCAGTAGAGCAGGTCGAACGGGAACGGGTCCTTCCCGAGCATGTAGTTCGAGACCATGTAGCCCCAGATCAGGTCGTTCGCCCGGAGCATGTTGAAGGCGTGCGCCATGCGGTCGGCGGGCATGTAGCCCTTTTCCATGTCCTCGCCGACGACCTCGAGGATGTGCTCGTCGACGAAGATCTGGAGCTCGCCGGCGTCCTGGAAGTCGAGCTGCGCGGTGAAGAAGGTGGCGCTCGCCACCCGCTTGTCGTTGTGCTTGCCGAGCCACGACATCAGCGTGCCGGCCATCGTCCCGCCGACGCAGTAGCTGACGAGGTTCAGGCTCTTCTCGCCGGTCTCCTCGAGCACCTTGTCGATGGCGGCGAGGCCGCCCTCGAACATGTAGTCCTCCCACGACTTCCGCCCGTGGCGCTCGTCGGGGTTGACCCAGGAGACGATGAAGACGGTGTAGCCCTGCTCGGTGAGCCACTTCACCATGCTCTTCTTGGCATTCAGGTCGAGGATGTAGAACTTGTTGATCCACGGCGGGATGATGAGCAGCGGCTTGGCGTAGACCTTCTCCGTCGAGGGGGAGTACTGGATGAGCTGGATGAGGTCGTTCTGGAAGACGACCTGCCCCGGGGTCACCGCGGTGTTGCGGCCGACCTCGAAGGCGTCCATGTCGGTCTGGCGGATGAGGAGCTTGCCCTTGCCGCGCTCGAGGTCGGCGAGCATCATCTTCAGGCCGCGCACGAGGTTCTCGCCCTTCTCGTTGGCGGTCGCTTCGAGCACCTCGGGGTTCAGCGCGAAGAAGTTCGCGGGGTTCATCGCCTCGACGAAGTAGCGGGTGTAGAAGGCGGCCTTGCGCCGCTCCTTCGGGTCCATCTCGCCGACGGAGCTGACGGTGTCCTGGATGAAGCCCGAGGTCAGCAGGTAGGACTGCTTGAGGTAGTCGAAGACCGCGTTCTCGCTCCAGTCCTTGTGAGAGAAACGCTTGTCGGCCTTCATCATGTGCGGCAGGTCGATCTTGTCGGGCACGTCCTTGGCGCCGAGCCAGCGCAGCATCGAATGCTGCCAGAGCTGCTGCTGCGCCGACCAGAACTCGAGCGTCTTGTCGGCGACCTGCTTGGGGTTGTCCCACATCGTCCGGTAGAGTTCGGCGAAGGTCGGCCAGGTGTTCAGGGGATCGGGGTGCTTCTGCCCGCCTTCCTGAAGCTGCCCCTGGAGGAACTTCTGCCAGATCTGGCCCGAGACGTCGAACACCTCGGCCATGTTGTGCGCCATGTGCTTGCCCTGCTCGGCGAGCGTTGCCGGTTCCTTGCTCTCGTCCATGCGTCTCCATCCCCGGTCATCGGCCGTGCTTGCGGCCCTCGTTCCGGGGCCATACTACAGAGTCGCCGCGCCCTTGCACAGAAAGACGCGATGCGGACCCTGATCCTCCCGTCCCTCGCGGCGCTGGCGCTCCTCGCCGGCTGCGGTGCCCCGCAGGAGGCGCGCGTGCCGATCTCCGAGGGCGCCCGCGCCGCGCCGCCGCCGCGGCTCGTCGAGACCGCGCGCTTCGACGACGCCCGTGCCGCCGCCGGCCCCGACGCCGAGCGGCTCGGGAGCGATGCCGAGGCGCTCGCGGCGCGCGCCGGGGCGCTGCGCGCCCGCGCCGCCGGCCTTTCCGGTCCGGTCGTCGACCCGGCCGCCCGGCCGCGCCTCGACGCGGCGACGACAGAGGAGCCCTGAGACCCGTGCGCGTTCTCGACCATGCCGCCGTCGACGCCGGCCTCGCCTGGCCCGACCTCATCGAGCGCCTGCGGGCGAGCTTCGCCGCCGGAACCGTCGAGGCGCCGCCGCGGCAGGTGCTGAGCCTCGACGCCGGCGACGGCACCACCGCGTCGCTCCTCGTGATGCCGGCGTGGGAGGCGGGGCGCGCGGTCGGGGTGAAGGTCGTCACCTTCTTCCCCGGCAACGCCGCGGCCGGCAAGGCGACGGTCAACGCCGGCTACCTGCTCTTCGACGGCAGCGACGGCCGCGTCCGCGCCGTCCTCGACGGCGACGCGCTCACCGCCCGCCGCACCGCCGCCGTCTCGGCGCTCGCCGCCGACTACCTGGCGCGGGCCGACGCGCGGACGCTCCTCGTCGTCGGCACCGGCCAGCTCGCCACTGCCGCCGCCGGCGCCCACGCCACCGTGCGCGCCTACGACCGGGTGCTGGTCTGGGGGCGCAGCGCCGACAAGGCCGCCGCCGTCGCCGCGGACCTCGCCGCGGCCGGGCTCCCCGCCGAGGCTTGCGCCGACCTCGAGGCCGGGTGCCGCGCCGCCGACGTCGTCTGCTGCGTCACCGCCTCGACCGCGCCCCTCGTCCGCGGCGCCTGGCTCGCGCCGGGCTCGCACCTCGACCTCGTCGGCGCCTTCAAGGCCGACATGCGCGAGAGCGACACCGCCGCCGTCACCGGGGGGCGTCTCTTCGTCGACGGCCGCGCCGGGGCGCTCCTGTCGGGCGACCTCGCCGCCCCCGTCGCCGAGGGCGCGCTCGACCCCGGCGACATCGTCGCCGACCTCGCCGAGCTGGCGCGGGGCGCTCGTCCCGGGCGGACGGGCGCGGCGGAGCGCACGGTCTTCAAGGCCGCCGGCGTCGCCCTCGCCGACCTCGCCGCGGCGCTGCTCGCGGCGGAGTAGGCCGCCTCAGCCGGCGAACTCGTTCAGGCGCGCGACGTAGCGGGCGAGGGTGTCGATCTCGAGGTTCACGAGATCCCCCGCCGCCGCCGTGCCCCAGGTGGTGTGAGTGCGGGTGTGGGGGATGATGTTGACCCCGAAGTCGGCGCCGTCGACCTCGTTCACCGTGAGCGAGGTGCCGTTGAGCGCGATCGACCCCTTCGGGGCGATGTAGCGCGCGAGCGCCTCCGGCGCCCGGAAGACGTAGCGGGTGCTGTCGCCCTCGGGGCGCAGGCTCACGATCTCGGCGAGGCCGTCGACGTGGCCCGAGACGATGTGGCCGCCGAGCTCGTCGCCGAGGCGCAGCGCGCGCTCGAGGTTGACCCGCGTTCCCGGGGCCCAGGCGGTGCGGTTGCGGCGGACGTTGGTGCGGGCGAGGGTCTCGGCGGAGAGATCGACGTCGAACCACGCCCCGCCGTCGGGCCCGTCGGCGGGGCCGCGGTCGACGACGGTGAGGCAGATGCCGTCGCAGGAGATCGAGGCGCCGAGCGCGATGCCCTCGGGCGCGTAGCCCGAGCGGATGCGGACGCGGAGATCGCCGCGATCCTCGAGCCGCTCGACCGTGCCGATGTCCGTGACGATTCCGGTGAACATGCGCGCTCCTCCGATCCCGGGGCGGGTCCTAGCCCGCGAGGGCGGTGCCGGCAAGCCCGGACCCGGCGCGGCGCCGCGGCCACAGCCGCGGGCCGGATCGTCGCGCCGCTGCAGCGCCGCTGGCCTCGCGCGGGCTTTGCCGCTAGACTCCGCCGCAAAATCCGGCAAGCCAAGCCGGGAACACGGGGCCAGTGGGGCAGGCGATGCAGATTGCGCGGATCGCGAACACGCGGGGGGTCCATGCGCTCCTCCTCATTGCGGCGCTGTCCGGCTGCGTCCTGCCGCGCTCGGGTCCGAGCCTCGGCCAGATCCGCCGGGCGGCCGAGGTTCCCGGCTACGACATGCACCTCGTCGAGGTGACGCCTCCGGTCGCCGCGGCGTCGCGCTCGGTCGAGGCGCTGGGCTTCGGCCCGGAGTTCACCGGCGCCGCGACGGTGTCGCCCGACCAGATCCGCCCCGGCGACAAGCTCTCGGTGCGGGTGTGGGAGAACATCGACACCGGCCTTCTCGTCGGCACCGGGCAGAAGGCGGCCTCGCTCGAGCAGGTCGAGGTCGACCAGTCGGGCGAGATCTTCGTCCCCTACGCCGGCCGGGTGAAGGCGTCGGGGCTGAGCCCGGACCAGCTCCGCCGCGAGGTGACCCAGGTTCTCCAGGCCCAGACCCCCGACCCGCAGGTCGAGGTGATCCGCGCCGCCGGCGACGGCTCGACGGTCAGCGTCATGGGCGGCGTGAACTCCCCCGGGGTCTATCCGATCGAGGCGCCGACGCTCCGCCTCTCGTCGATGCTCGCCGCCGCCGGCGGGGTCTCGGTCGTCCCCGACATCGCCCAGGTGAAGATCGAGCGCCGCGGCACCACCGGGCGCGTCTGGCTCGAGGATCTCTACGACAACCCGCGCATGGACGTGGCGCTGCGGCCCGGCGACCGGATCATCGTCGAGGAGGACCGCCGCTCGTTCACCGTGCTCGGCGCGACGACCCGGCAGGCGACCGTGCCCTTCAACTCGCAGGACATGAGCGTGCTCGAGGCGATCGCCGCGGCCGGCGGGCTCAACGGCGGCGCGGCGAACCCGACCGGGGTCTTCGTCTTCCGCCGCGAGAACGCCGCCGTCGCCAACCGGGTGCTCGGGCGCGGCGACCTCGTCGGCGAGCAGCGCATGGCCTACCTGCTCGACTTCACCCGCCCCGAGGGCCTGTTCGCCGCCGGCGACTTCATCATCCGCGACGACGACACCGTCTACGTCACCGAGGCGGCGCTCGGCTCGTGGACCCGCATCCTCGCCCTCGCGGCGGCGGCGGTCGCCGTGACGCGCTCGATCGACGTCATCACCCAGTAGGCGCCGCGCCGCAGCACGACTCCGGCCCGAGACTCGCCCGGGGGGACCGCGCCTCCGGCGTGAGACGTGCTGCGCACGCCGAAAACCTTTTTGTAACTGGTCAGTCCGAATTAACCCTTCATTAAGGTTGAGAATATTCTCTGATCGCGCGGACGAACAGAATACACGGCCCATTCCAAGTAAGCTCCGCCTTGGATCGAAGGACAAGAAAAATCCTTTCGGGTCGCAATAATTTGTATCAAACGGGAGACGTAGTTGGCTTGGATTGTTGAAGTCGCCTTCAGGAACAGCCCGATTCACGGAATCGGGGTGTTCGCCAAGAGGCCAATAGCTGCCGGAACGAAGATCTGGCAGTACGATGACGGGATGCGGGTCTGCGACGCCGCGGCGATGGCGGCACTCGATCCGCGGCAGCTGCGCTACGCCCTCCACGGCGGCTACCTGCACAAGCCGTCCGACCGCTTCCTCTGGTACACCGACGGAATGCAGTACATGAACCACGCCGAGTCGCCGCGGGCGAACATCGGCCTCGGCATCTGGCCGCCTCTGCCCGAGGACCACACCATCGCGCTCCGCGACATCGCCGCCGGCGAGGAACTCCTCGAGGACTACGCCTTCTGGGCGGACGGCGGGCTCGAACCGTCGCACTGGCTGCGGGCGCTCTATCTCGAGCATTGCCCGGAGCACTTCGCCTTCCTCTCGGGTCTCGGGCGGCTCGCCGAGGCCGCCTGAGGCTCAGGCGGCGATGCCGTAGCGGCGCAGGAGCGCCGCGAGCTCTCCGAGAACGATCGGCTTGGCGAGGACGCAGGCGAAGCCGGCGCCCTCGCAGGCATTCCTGACCTCGAGCGCCGCGCTCGCCGTCACCGCGACGAGGACGGTCTCGTCCTCCCCGACGCCGAGCGCGCGGATCGAGCTCGCCGCGGCCATTCCGTCGAGGCGCGGCATCTGCAGGTCCATGAGCACGAGGCGCGGCCGCAGGCGGCCGGCGGCCTCGATCCCCTCGAATCCGTCCCCCGCCATCGCCGGCTCGTGGCCGAGCTTCCGCAGCATCGCCCGCAGGATCATCGAGTTCACGGCGTTGTCCTCGACGACGAGGATCGTCCCGGTCCCGGCGGGCATCGGCCCCGCCGCCGGCGCGGGCGGGGCGAGCTCAGGCCGCATCGCGTGCCGACCCGGCGGCGTCGACGATCGGGAAGCGGATCGCGAAGGTGAAGGTCGAGCCGACGCCGGGCTCGCTCTCCACCTCGATCCGCCCGCCCATCAGCCGTGCGAGGCTCTGGCTGATGGCGAGGCCGAGCCCCGTCCCCTCGGTCGAGCGGGTGAGCGAGCTGTCGGCCTGGTAGAAGCGGTCGAAGATGTGGGGCAGCGCCTCGGCCGGGATGCCACGGCCGGTGTCGGTGACCGCGACCCGCACGTCGACGCTTTCGGAGGCACTCTCGGCGCTCCCCTCGGCGGCGATGCCGGCGACCCGGACCCGGAGCTCGACGCCGCCGTGGTCGGTGAACTTCACCGCGTTGCCGAGGAGGTTGGTGGCGATCTGCCGGAAGGCGCGCTCGTCGCCCCGGACGGTGAGTCCGTCGAGGGCGCGATGGTCGGCGGAGAAGGCGATCCCCTTCTTGGCGGCGGCGACCCGGATCATCTCGACGAGATCCTTCAGGACCGCGGTCGGCGCGAAGGGCTCGTGGACGAGCTGGCGGTTGCCGCTCTCCATTCGGCTGAAGTCGAGGAGGTCGGAGATCAGCGCCATCTGGGCGTTGGCCGAGCTGAACAGCACCGAGACGAGCTCCTTCTGCTCGTCGTCGAGCTCGGTGGTCTGGAGGAGCTGGGCCACCCCGAGGATGCCGTTCATCGGGGTACGGAGCTCGTGGCTGACGTTCGAGAGGAACTCGGTCTTGCTCAAGTCGGCCGCCCGCGCGGCGCGGAGCGCCTGCTCGAGCCGCCGCGCCGAGCGCACCGCATAGGATGAGCTGATCGCGCTCACCACGGTGATGAACGCGAGCGCGATGCCGAGCGGCACCGCGACCCGGCGCAGGATGCTCGCCCCCGGGTGCGGCGGCTGCCAGGTGACGTAGGCGATCATCCGACCGGCGTAGTCGACGAGCGGCACCTGCGCCTGCCCGGGCTCGAGATGGTCGGAGAGCCGCAGCGCGTCGATGAGCAGGCCCTGCCCGACGCGGTCGAGCCGCTCGCCCGAGATCTCGAAGCCGTGGATCTGGACAGGCAGCGCCTCGCGGGGGACGCCCGCCGGCGCCCCGTCGATCGGGACGACGCGCGCGGCGGAGAACACCCACGGCCGGCCGTTGCGCAGCGCCAGCAGCGTCGGCGGCTGGCGCTCGCTGCTCTCGGGCTCGACAGCGGTCAGGATGCGCGCGAGGAGGTCGGGCGGGAGCAGGCCGGTCTCGCCGTACTCGGGCGAATCGTGCTGCCAGCCGAACGGCGCGCCCATGCTCGGATTGACGAAGACGATGAGATCGAGCGTCCCGATCTCGGCCGCGGCGTTGCCGATGTTGCGATAGAGCCAGCGGCGATCGTTGGCGAGCGCGGCCTCGTAAGCCTCGTCCCAGATCGAGTAGTCGCGCACCAGCGTCCGCAGGCGGGTGCGGAACGAGTTGATCCCGCCTTGGACCATGCTCTCCGATGACTGCACCGCGAGCCGGTTGTGCTCGGCCGAGATCCAGCCGACCGTCGAGAGCACGACGAAGATCAGCAGGAGGACGCCGCCGACGTGGAGCCCGACGAGGCGCCGCGACAGCCGCACCTCGCCTTCCCGCTCGCCGGATTCCTCTCCTCGCCCCGTCATTCCTGGTCCCGATAGCCTCCCGAGCGCCTCACGAAGACAGCATGACTCAACCGGAGATATAGTACGTGCAGCTGGAATCCCTTATAGAATGATTAGGCCGGAATACGCTCAATGTCGAGCGCCGAGTCGCCCTCCGGCTGTAACTCACGCTTCCGTTAGCGGGTAGGCAGGTGCTCGCCGGCGGGTCAGGCGCGCCGTTGCCAGCGGCTGCGCACGTCGGGGCCGACGGACGCGACATCGACGAGCCGGAAGCGCGGCGCGAGCGGGAGGGCGTCGACGTCGAGCGGACCGACGGCGGGGATCGCCTCCGAGCCGAGCACCAGCCCGGCGGTGTAGCTCACCACCTCGTCGACGAGCTCGTCGGAGACCAGCGCCGCTGCGAGCCGCCCGCCGCCCTCGCAGAGGACGCGGGTGATGCCGCGGTCGCCGAGGCGCCGCATCATCGCCGAGAGGTCGAGCTGGCCGTCGGCCTGGAACGGGATCTCGATGAGCTCGGCGCCGAGCTCGCGCCACGCCGCGCGCCGGTCGTCGCCCGCCTCGGGGTCGTGGCAGAGCCAGAGCGGGATCTCGGCCGCGGTCCGCGCGAGGTTGCCGTCACGCGGCAGCGACAGCGCCCCGCTGACCACCACCCGCACCGGGTTGGCGCCGGCGACGCCGCCGTGGCGCACGTCGAGGCGGGGGTCGTCGCTGCGCACCGTCCCGGCACCGACGAGCACCGCGTCGGCCTGGGCGCGCATCAGGTGGACCTCGGCCCGCGCCCGCGGCCCGGTGATCCAGCGGCTCTCGCCGGTGTCGGTGGCGATGCGCCCGTCGAGCGAGGCGGCGAGCTTCAGCGTCATCATCGGCCGGCCGGTGGCGAGGCGGGTGAGAAAGCCGCGGTTGAGCGCCACCGCGGCCTCGGCGAGGCAGCCGACCTCGACCGCGACGCCGGCCCGCTCCAGCCGCGCGATCCCGGCGCCGTCGACGCGGGGGTCGGGGTCGCCGGTGGCGATGACGACGCGGGCGACCCCGGCGGCGACGAGCGCGTCGGCGCAGGGCGGGGTCGCGCCGGTGTGGGCGCAGGGCTCGAGGGTGACGTAGACCGTCGCCCCCCGCGCCAGCTCGCCGGCCTCGGCGAGGGCCAGCGCCTCGGCGTGCGGCCGCCCGCCGTCGCCGGTGCGCCCGCGCCCGACGACGCGGTCCCCGGCGACGACGATGCACCCCACCGCCGGATTGGGCCACACCCGCCCGAGGCCGCGCCGGGCCAGCCCGAGCGCCGCGCGCATCCAGCCCGCGTCCCGGTCCTGCTCGCTCATGCCGTCAGTCTTCCCGTACCGTCGCCGGCGGCCGGAGCTCGGAAACGAAGTCCTCGAAGTCGTCCGCCGCCTGGAAATTCTTGTAGACGCTCGCGAAGCGCACATACGCGACCGTGTCGATCCGCGCCAGCGTCTCCATGACGATCGCGCCGATCGTGTCCGAGGGGATGTCGGTCTCGCCCATCGATTCGAGCCGCCGGACGATCCCCGAGATCAGCTGGTCGAGCCGCTCGCTCTCGATCGGGCGCTTCTGCATGGCGATGCGGATCGAGCGTTCGAGCTTGTCGCGGTCGAAGGGCTCGCGCTTGCCGTTCTTCTTGATGACGACGAGGTCGCGCAACTGCACCCGCTCGTAGGTGGTGAACCGCCCGCCGCAGGCCGGGCAGAAGCGCCGGCGCCGGATCGAGACGTGATCCTCCGCCGGCCGGCTGTCCTTCACCTGGGTGTCGATGTTGCCGCAGAACGGACAGCGCATACCTACCCTCGCCGGGCTGTTTCACCGATACGCGAGCACTATAGGGATGCGTCAATTGGTTGGGTAGCCGTTTCGTGCGCTCACAACATAGGCGTCAGCCCACCGCCTTGCGCACTTCAAGCGCGCCGCCCGCGAGGAGGCTCCGGCGCGGCAGGGCCGGCTCGACCTCTGAGCCCGCCCGGCCGTTAACCTTTCGGGCCGGGACAATTTCCCGTACCTGGGATGTGCATGGATTGTACGTGGGTCGTACGTCGAGGATCCGGCTGTTAACCCGCGATTTCGCGGAAGATTTCCCCGTCGTCCGGCGTCACCCGTCCTCGAAGCCCTCGAGCACTCCGACCGCGTTGATCCCGATCGCCTCGACCGCGTAGCCGCCCTCCATCACGAAGAGCGTCGGCAGCCCGAGCGCCGCGATCCGCCGGCCGATCGCCGGATAGTCGCGCGATTCGAGGCGGAAGCGGCTGATCGGGTCCGCGACGAAGGTGTCGACCCCGAGCGAGACCACGAGCCGGTCGGGCGCGAAGGCCGCCACCGCCGCGCAGGCGGTGTCGAGCGCCGCCGACCACCCGGCGAAGCCGGTGCCGAGCGGCAGCGGCAGGTTGAAGTTGAACCCCGCCCCCTCCCCCGCCCCGCGCTCGTCGGCATGGCCAAGGAAATAAGGGTATTCGACCCGCGGATCGGCATGGACGTTGACGACGAAGACGTCGCCGCGGGCGTAGAAGATCTCCTGCGTGCCGTTGCCGTGGTGATAGTCGACGTCGAGGATCGCCACCCGCGCCGCCCCTGCCCCGCGCAGCCATTCGGCGGCGACGGCGGCGTTGTTGACGTAGCAGTAGCCCCCGGCGAAGCGCGTCATCGCATGGTGCCCCGGCGGACGGCAGAGCGCGAAGGCGGCGCGTTCCCCGTCGTGGACGAGGCCCGCCGCGGTCAGCGCGACGTCGTGGCTCGCCTTGACCGCGTCCCACGTGCCTTCGACGAACGTCGCCCCGCCATCGAAGCTGTAGAACCCGAGGAGCCCGTCGATGTCCTCGGGCGCCACGTCGGCGCGCAGCCCCGGCAGCGGCCAGACGAAGGGCATGGCACTCCCCTCCCGCCCCGCCGCCCGCCACAGCGGGAAGGCGCGGGCGAGGAAGTCGAGGTAGCCGGGCGCGTGGACCCGCAGGGCCGTCGTCAGGTCGTGCGCGACCGGCGCCACCACCGGCCCGAGGCCGACCTCCTCGACGCGGGCGCGGATGATCTCGGCGCGGCGCGGCAGCTCGAAGGCGGGCACGACCTCGCCCGAGTTCAGCTCGACGTTGCCTCCGTGGCCGGCGTGGCGCGGGGAGTAGACGGTGCGCAAGGCTCAGGCCGCCGCCGCGGCCTCGTCGAAGGCCGCGAGCGTCGCGTCCCAGGCGAGGAGGATCGAGGCGTGGCGGTTCTTGTAGTCCTTGGCCGGCATCAGCACCCCGAGCTCGCCGAAGGTGCCCTCCGGCGCCGGCCCGCCCTGCTTCAGCATGGCGACGAGCGCCTCGCGCGCCGCGGCGATCTCGCCCCGCGTCGCCCCGACGACGTGGCGGGCGAGGACCGAGGCCGAGGCCTGCCCGAGCGCGCAGGCGCGCACGTCCTGCCCGAAGGCGGCGACGCGGTCGCCGTCGAGCGACAGGTCGACGGTCACCGTCGAGCCGCACAGCGGCGAGCGCCGGCGCGCCGAGGCGTCGGGCGCGTCGAGCCGCGCCGTCAGCGGCATGTCGGCGGCGAGCGCGAGGATGCGCTGGGAGTAGAGCTTGATCAGGTCGTCGTCGGCACTCATTCCGGTCTCTTTGCTTTCGGCGTCGCGCGCCCCATAGATAGGCCGGAACCCGCAGGCGGAAAAGGGAGGCCGGGACATGGCCCGCTTCGACATCGCGAGCCTGAAGTTCGACGCGAGCGGCCTCGTCCCCGCCATCGCCCAGTCGCGCGACGGCGAGGTGCTGATGCTCGCGTGGATGAACGCCGCGAGCCTCGCCGAGACGCTCGCGACCGGCGAGGTCACCTACTGGTCGCGCTCGCGCGCCGAGCTCTGGCGCAAGGGCGCGACCTCGGGCCACGTCCAGCGGCTCGTCGAGCTCCGCGTCGACTGCGACCGCGACTGCCTGCTCCTCGTCGTCGACCAGACCGGCCCCGCCTGCCACACCAACCGCCGGAGCTGCTTCTACACCGCCGTCCGCGGTGGCGAGGAGGTCGTCCTCACCGAGCCCGAGACGGCGTGAGCGACCTCGCGATCACCACCGGCTCCGGCGCCCTCGTCGCGCCGCTGCCCTTCACCGACACCGAGTACGACCGTCGCCTCGCCGCGGTCCGCGCCGACATGGCCGCCGCCGGGCTCGACGCGTTCGTCGCCTTCGGGCCGGAGAACATCAACTGGCTGACCGGCCACGACACGCCGGCCTACCAGTACCTGCAAGCCTGCGTCGTCACCGCGGACGCCGCGCCGGTGAACCTGCTGCGCTCGATCGACGCCTCCAACACCCTCCTCCGCTCGCGCTGGCGCCGCGCCGTCGCCTACGCCGACCACGACGACCCCGGCGCCGTCCTCGCCCGCCTGCTGCGCGCCCTGCTGCCCGGTGGCGCCCGCATCGGCCTCGAGGACCGGGCCTTCTTCGTCGGCCCGCGCCGCTACCGGGCGCTCGTCGCGGCGCTCGACGGCTTCGCGGTCGAGGGCCGCCACCTCGTCGAGCCGCACCGCCTGGTGAAGTCGCGGGAGGAGCTCGCCGTCCTCCGCGCCGCCGGGCGCATCACCGCGGAGGCGATGGCCGCCGCCGTCCGCGCCGCCCGCGCGGGGGTCAACGAGAACGCCATCGCCGCGGCGGTGTGGAGCGCCCTCGTCACCGCCGGGGGCGAGTTCCCGGGGCTGCCGCCCTTCATCGTCAGCGGCCCGCGCTCCAGCCTCGGCCACGCGACATGGGGCGGCCGCCGCCTCGCCGCGGGCGACGTGCTGAACTTCGAGATCCCCGGCGTCGTCGCCCGCTACTGCGCGCCGCTCTTCCGCACCGGCACCGTCGGCGCGGTGCCCGCCGAGGTCCGCGCCATCGAGGCCGCCTGCCACGAGGCGCTCGACGGCCTGCTCGACGGCCTGCGTCCCGGCGCCCGGCTCGGCGATCTCCACCGCGGCAGCGTCGCGGCCTTCGCCCGGCACGGCCTCGCCCTCGCCCATCGCAGCGGCTACTCGGTCGGCGTCAACTACGCCCCCGACTGGGGCGAGGGCGACCTGCTCTCGATCGTCGAGACCGAGGACCGCACCGTCGCCGAGGGCATGGTCTTCCACCTCGTCCCCGGCATCTACGTCCCCGGCCGCCACGCCGTCGTCGTCTCCGAGACCGTCGCCGTCGGCGCCCTCGGCGCCGAGCGTCTCGTCGACTACCCCCGCGAGGTGTTCACGGCCTGAGCCCGAGGCGCTGTCGCACCGAGGCGGGCGTCGCCCCCTCGGCGCGGAGCGTCGCCAGCGCCCGGGCGTCGTCGCGCTTGGCGAGGCGCCGGCCGGCGGCGTCGCGGATCAGGCGGTGGTGGTGCCAGACCGGCACCGGCAGCCCGAGCAGCGCCTGGAGGAGGCGGTGGAGCGGCGTCGCCGCGAAGAGGTCGTCGCCGCGGACGACGTGAGTGACGCCCTGGAAGGCGTCGTCCACGACCACCGCGAGATGATAGGCGGTGCCGATGTCGCGCCGGGCCAGCACCACGTCGCCGGCGCTGGCGCCGAGTGCCGCACCGTCGATGGTGTGGCGGCCGGGACGGAGCGGCCCCTCCTCGACGAAGTCGAGGGCGCCGGCATGTGCCAGCGCGCGTCCGAGGTCGAGGCGGATGGCGTCGCCGGGGCCGGCGTCGGCCATCGACCGGCCCCGGCAGGTCCCGGGATAGACCGCCGGCGCCGCGACGCCCTCCTGCGGGGCGGAGAGGGCGGCGCGGATCTCGGCGCGGGTGCAGCGGCAGGGATAGACCAGCCCGAGCGTGGCGAGCCGGTCGAGCGCGGCGGCGTGGCGGGCGCGGTGCTCCGACTGGCGGAGCGCCGGCTCGGGCCAGGAGAGGCCGAGCCAGGCGAGGTCGTCGCGGATCGCCGCCTCGAACTCGGGGCGCGACCGGGTGGTGTCGATGTCCTCGATGCGGAGGAGGAAGCCGCCGCCCGCGTCCCCGGCCGCGTCCCCGGCCGCGTCCCGGGCGAGGTCCCACGCGGTCAGCGCCGAGAAGGCGTGCCCGAGGTGGAGGCGCCCGGTCGGCGACGGGGCGAAGCGGGTCAGCAGGTCAGCGCCCGAGGTCGCGCCCGGAGTCACGGAAGCGCCGGTCCTCGCGCGACTGGTAGATCAGGATCCACGCGAGGAGGATGAACATCGGGTGGGTGAGCCCGCCCGACAGGAAGATCGCCGGCACCCAGATCAGGAAGGTGACGATGGCGACGATGGGCCGCCCCGCGAGGAGGATCGACAGGGGCGGCAGGAAGAGGGCGAGAACGTAGTTCATGCCCGAAGAGGTAGGAAAGCGCGAAGCCGCGCGCAAGACCGCGCACGGGCGGGCGGCGAAGGCGCCTCGGAAAGACCTGCAACAGGCCCTCGAGGCGCTCGAAGGCGGTCCCGTCGCACGGTCTGCGCACGCGTGCGCAGAGGGTCATGTCATTGATATTGCAGGATAAGACTCCGAGCGTTAACCCTCTGGAA